>CAIJYT010000193.1 GCA_903824935.1 uncultured Bacteroidales bacterium
ATGGACATTTTACTGATGAAATGGGTTGATGGTTCTAATTCTCAGCCATTGCCGATTATTCAAAACTTAAAGTTTACATGAAGAAACTGAGAATTGCTGAACTGTTGTTCCTGGTCCTCGTCTTTGCAGGATGCCAGAGGGGCGAACATTTTATTAAAGACAAGGCATACCTGAAGAAAGTTGAAGCCCAGTTTGAGAGGCAGAAGGAACTGGGGAAAAACCGCTTTCAGCAAGTGTTCAGTGTTGCGAATCAGACATTGCCTTTAAGAGAGAAGGAGGCGCTGGAGTTCATACTAGCCTATTCTTCCTTGAATGATATTGCCGATTATACGGGCGAATTCTTTCTGCAGAATATCAGGGCATCATTTGTTGCCAGAGATGCCTTTTCATGGGGTAAAACCGTTCCCGATGAACTTTTTCGGCATTTTGTCGTGCCCGTAAGGGTGAACAATGAAAACCTGGACAGTTGCCGTTCAGTTTTTTATGCAGAGTTAAAAGACAGGATTAAAAAGATGAGCATGACAGAAGCTGTGCTCGAAGTCAATCACTGGTGCCATGAGAAAGTGACATACCGCGGGAGTGATGAACGAACGTCCTCTCCCCTTGCAACGGTGAGAACCGCCTGGGGCCGCTGCGGTGAAGAATCGACCTTCACTGTGGCTGCGCTTCGCTCGGTTTGCATCCCTGCAAGGCAGTGCTACACTCCAAGGTGGGCCCATTCCGACGACAACCATGCCTGGGTGGAAGTCTGGGTTGACGGTAAATGGCATTTTATAGGTGCATGCGAACCTGAGCCGGTTCTTGATGCAGCCTGGTTCACCGCCCCTGCGAAACGGGCCATGCTCGTTAATACCAATGTTTTCGGCGACTATGAAGGCCCTGAAGATATATTACTGAAAGATGAACGTTTCACCAGGATCAATATCCTTTCAAATTATGCTGATACTAAACGTATATATGCCCTGGTTCGGGATTCTTGTGGTAAGGCAGCCGACAGTGCCACCGTGGAGTTTCAGCTGTATAATTATGCTGAATTCTATCCTCTGCATAAAACCCTTACCGATAAGAGGGGGATATGCAGCTTTCAGACTGGATTCGGTGATCTGCTGGTTTGGGCTTCATCGAAAGGCAGGTACGGATTCAGCAAGTTACGTGTAAAAAATACCGACACGGCAGTGATTGAACTCTCATTGAAGCCGGGGCGTAAATATACCATGCAGGAAGACTTTGTCCCTCCTGCAGAGAAACCTGCAGGAAAGGGAATTTCTGATTCGCTGAAAGAAAATAGTGCCAAAAGGCTGGCATTTGAAGATAAACTGAGATCGGCCTATGAGGGAACATTCATGGACAGTTCAAAAACTTACCGCCTTGCAGCCACCTTGAAACTGAATGCCGATTCACTCTGGCATTTTCTCAGGGAAAGCTGCGGGAATTACAGGACAGTGATTGATTTTGCAGGATCTGTAAATGCATCCCTTAAACCCTTGCTGTTCCCATTGCTTTCGGTAATCTCGGAAAAAGACCTCAGGGATATCTCCTTTGATGTATTGATGGACAACATCAGTAAAACGAAGAGTCAGGGGACTTCAGGTAGTGAGAAGGAAATATTTTATAAATACCTCTTGAATCCCAGGGCTGACAACGAATTGCTGAGGCCTTATAAAGAATACCTGCAAAAAAGCTTTGATGAAAGTTTTAGTTCACGTGCTTTAGCTGATCCAGGGATCATTGATGGATGGGTCAGAACAAATATTCTTATTGACAAGAAAGCAAATTACAGCAGGGCGCCTCTCACTCCTGTAGGGGTCTATGAGTTGAAAGTTGCTGACCCCCATTCAAGGGATATCTTTTATGTTGCACTATGCAGGAGCCTGGGGATCGCCTCCCGCCTTGAACCGGGAACAAAGTTGCCTCAGTATTATTTAAACGGCCATTGGCATGATGTGCTTTTTGAGCCAGGGGTTCCCATCTCAGGTGAAAGGGTGAAGCTAACGCTTGATTCGGACCATGGCAACGACCGGAAGCCTGGATATTATGTTCACTTCACCATTGAACGGTATGAAGATGGATTTTTCAGGTCCCTTGATTATGAGACGGATCCTCGTTTAGGCTTTTTTCCATGCGAGCTCGGTCTTGCCCCGGGATATTACCTGATGGTTACAGGTAACCGCATGAAAGACGGCACAGTACTGGCGAACCTTTCATTTTTCAATCTTGATCTTGGAAAAGAAGTTAAGGAGAATATCAGCCTGCGGAAAGAACCTGCCCCTTCGGTCCTTGGAGTGGTAAATATAAAAAAACTGGAAGGGATACTTCCCCAGATAATGCCTTTCACCGGAGAGGGGCTGATTCTTGCCTGGATTGAACCTGATAAAGAACCAACAAAACATTTCCTTTCGGACCTTAAACAAAAAAGAAAGGAATTTGAAAGACAAGGGGTAAGGTTGTTTTTTATGTTCAGGACAGGAAAGGATGAAACCGACTTTATTTCGGGGCCCATGAAAGAAATGCCTGCAGGCGCATCCTGTCTTGTTCCTGATGAAGGGCTCCTGAAAATGATATCTGCAGCCAGCGGAACATCCCTGGGTTCTTCCCTCCCGCTGGTGTCGTTGATCGATGCAAAGGGAAATATCATGTATCTCTCACAAGGCTACAGGATAGGAACAGGCGATGACCTGGTCAGACTTATTCGTTGAAATAAGCTAACAGACCCTGCTAAGAATTAAAGGCGCTGGGTCTCTATGATTGGATAACCTTTCACTCCTGCCCTGTAAAAGCTGATAAACCTGAGCTTGTAATAGTAGCCATGGGTGTCGGTCACCACGTATGATAAATTCGTCCTCACGGTATAAGAGCCGGCATCGAAACTATAAACTTTCCAGTCGTATCCTATGGCATCTTTGGCAGTTGTGAAGGTCAAAGTGCGGGCAAGTGAAAGGTCTATGGATGAGAATGCATGGATTGTGTCCACAGACACCTTAACGCCGTCGGAATTGGAAAGAACCCCTGTGACAAGGTATGGATAGGCTGCTCCTGTACTGGTAAACAAGAGGGTGGTATATTGGGTGAATAACATGTCATACCTTGTTTTCGGCGGTTCGAGAGGAAGCACGCCTGCCTGCCGTATCCCGTAATAAATATAATTCACCGTTGGCTCTTTGTCGACATAGCCCGAGGTGAAGGCGCCGCCCTTGATGGGGGCATACCTGAAATAATACCTGCCGCTTTTCAGGCTGTCAAAGACGACCTGCCGTAAGCCCAGGGATATACCTGCCGTATCCCTTCCAAGGTCAAGCGCCCAGATATGACCGTTGGATATAGTGTCACCGTTAACAACGCTGAACCATTGTCCGGTCGCTATGGAGTCAGGATTTCCGTCTGATTTGTCAAACTTCCATTTTACCCCGGTGGTATCAATGCTTTGCCCGAATGGTCTTGCTCCCACATCCGCAATACGCATGAAATCTGCAGTGTTGAGAATTATGTGATATCCCGAAGGGCTGCAGTCAAAACCAAGATCACTCCTTGTCCTTTCATTAAATTGTTCAACCGCCCCTGAATCCAGCCTGAAATAGATCTGGTATTGATACGATGAAGTCATTGCAATCGTATCAACACGAACATTTCCCCTGTATGGCATAGGAACTTCGGAATCCTTTTTAAAGCATGAGATAAGCGATAACACAAGTATCAGTAAAAGTGCGGGGAAATACAGCGTTTTCATTTGTACTTGTTAAAAGTGAAACTGAAACGGAGAAAAAATGTCCTGCCCCAGGCAATGTTCATTCCATCCCCTCCTGAACCATGCGCTCCAACAACCCCGGTTGCAGGTACCGTTGTGACGTTGAACATATTCTTTACTCCTGCCGACAACCTGATGCGGTTTTCCCAGAACATCTTGGTAGCTGTGACATCCATCAGGTTGAACGGATCCACATATCCCCAGCCCAGGCTGGTATCATTGTATACAACCTGGGGAGCACGTCCTGTGTATTTGTAATACATTGATAAGGTGAGCCCCGGCCTTGGAAAGGTATAACTTGCATTCAGGCTGACTTCAGTTAGCCATTGCAGCGGGCCTGGTTTCGATTGCTCATCAATGCTTCCCGTTACTCCTGTTTCAGCCAGTGTGAACTGAACCTTGAATGAAGGATAAAGGCTGAACATGAGATTGCCAGCCCCTCCTGTAGTCTTGTATTTGCTGAGATTTACATAAGTATAGGAAGTTGGGCCTTTTCCGGTTGGTGCAAGGAGAATAACATTGTTTATCAGGTTGTAAAAACCGCTAAGTTCAAAATTCCAGGCTGTCCTTTTATTTTCGCGGCTCCAGTTAATTCCCAGGTTAAAGTTATTGGACTGTTCAGCCTTGAGATCCGGGTTGCCGATAATATCATGATTCACATCCTGAAAATTCATATATAATTCTTTAAGATCAGGAGCGCGAAACCCCCTGGCATACGAAAATCTGAGGCTCCATTCGGGGAACATATCCCACTTTGTACTCAGCGCATATACCACGGGGGCATTATATTTTGTATTGTATATGAACCTGATGCCTGGCTGTATGTTCAGTACTTTCACAGGTTCATAATTAAGGCTGAAGAAAGCCGCATAGTCTCCTATCTCCTGTTTATTATCAAGTATCCTTTTACCTGTGCCGGTTTCATAATCAATATCAATACCAGTCTGATAATTGACTTTTTTGTCCTTGTTATTTGATACAAATGTGCCACGCCCTATCCAGGATGTAATGGTCGTTGTATCCTGCCCGTCGGAATTGTTGATTGGAATCTGCTCCAGCGTTGTCAGTTCAACATCGTACGATTGTTTTACTCTTACATATGCTGAGTAGGAAGCCAGGAGGTTGATGTATTTACTGCGGGGCAGCTTAATTGACGCTTCCGCCCTGCCCGACCACCTGATAGTAGTGAAATAGTTGTCGATGGCGTTGATGTAGTAAACAGGCATCAAAGCGCCCCGGTCTATCAGCAGTTCATTGAAGTAATCACCTCCAAATTTAAGTTTGAGCATCCCCGAAGTATAGGTGTAGTACCCGTCAAAAAAATACTGCCTCCTGGGTTTAAAAGTCGTGGAACGGCTTGTGTCGGTTGCTGAATAGGCCGGTGAAAAATTCCTTCCGCCGTCAAACATGAATCCATGTTTGTTAAGACATGCAGACACCGAGGCATCAAAATTAAAAACGCCTACCGACTCATAATAAGTATTTGCAGTAGTGCTGAACACCGATGTTTTATTTTCCTTCGTAATGACGTTGATCACGCCCGCCAGGGCATTACTGCCGTAGATCACCGACATGGGACCTTCGATCAGTTCAACATGGTCCACATTGTTCAGGTTGATCTGGTTGAGGTCGAAATTCCCGTTCATTCTTCCGATCATGGGAACACCATCCTGAAGAAATTTAACGTTCTGCCCCGAAAGCCCCTGTATTTTTAGACTAGTACCAAGCACACCGTCCTGGGTTACCTGCATGGTGGACTGGTTTTTAAGCAGATCAGCCATATTTGTCGCAGCCTTCATTTCAATCTGCTTGGAATTGATGACTTCAATCTGGTAAATTGATTTATCCGCTTTTTCGGGTGTGAACTGAGCCGTAACAACCACCTCATTCATATTCATGACCGAAGGCGCCAATTTTATCTCAAGGGATTGACCGGGTCGGATAGTATCTTTATAAGTTAGATAGCCCATGAAACTTACTGCAATCTTTGAAGGTTCTTTCACATCGTTCGCAACGGTCCCTTCAATTGTAGTGAGGGTGTAAAGGGGTTTCCCCGTTTTTAAGCCCTCAAAACATATATGTGCATAAGCAACAGGCTCTGAATTCTTTTTGTCAATGACTTTAATAAAAGCCTTCTGGCCATTAGCCGAAGCTATGGCCAGAAGACTGATTATTAATCCGTGAAACAGGCTGAGAGGGCCTCTTTTCATGTTAACGAGTGATGATCACTTTCGTAACTGCCTTCGTGTCTGCCGTTGAAGCAGTCAGGAAATACACTCCAGGTTTGAAACCTGTAACATCAATCGAAAACTGATTAAGGCCCTCGCTAAGCCCGACCGGATGATCTGCACCAAGTTGTCTGCCCGACAGATCTGAAAGAACGATATGGAGTTCGCCACTGTTATTAGCAGTAACGAGAAGATTCAGCTTATCACTCACCGGGTTCGGATACACTTTTACACTTAAACCCGACGAGGAATGCTCATTGATACTGAAAGCTAATACTTTCTCTTGTTGAAACGAAATAGCACCGGTTGTGCCACCGGCAAAACTTGTAAAAAAAAGCTTATAGACATCCTTGCCGACAGGCTTGATAAAATACACCAGGGAGTCCACTACCTTATACGTCATTGTTGATGTGCTGAACACTTTCCAATCCCATCCGATTGAAGATCTCAGTGAATCCCACGGGCCAACCTGCCAGTTTGTATAAGTAAGGGGAACCGGGTGGAATTTCTTACTCCTGGTATCAGGGTTGCTAAGAACAGCCATCGCCGGGTAAGGTACGTTGCCGGGCTGGATAGACATATACTTTGTAAAAACCAAATCCCAGCTGCTTGCTGGTGGCTGAAAATTTACTCTCTGGTTTGTTTCCAGCGAGAATCCAACAAAATCCGTTGCAAGGTCATTCGCAAGGTTAAGTGTGTCGGTATGATCATTTGTGCCGTCAAGATTGGCAAAACGAAAATGATAGATATCCTGCACAGAATGCTTATCCTTGATCCATAGTTTACGCAGACTGCCATCCCTGAGCTGAATAATAAATAATGAGTCACCGTTAAGGTCGTGTGAAACGGAATTATAAATTCCCCATCCGTAATCGGGATACCCTTTGGCATTACGCGAAAAAGCCCCGTTCTCCCAGTCATTCACGTCATTGTACATAGGTGTCCAGGTCTTGAATCCTGTTGTATCCATGCCGGCCCAGCCGCTGGTATCTGATTTTGGATAGGTGTACAGCACGACGCCTGATCCGTCATTGGTTAAAATGCTCGAACTGCGCAGCATGGTCCTGAAGGCAATATCCCAGGTATTACGAGGAGAAGCCAATATCTTTCCATTCTGCATACTGTAATAGATCTCGTTGGCATAAGAAGCGCCCATGACAACAGTGTCGGACAATGCGGAGCCTTGCGCCTGCAATGAATTCCCTGAAATAATTGATGTAAACGCTGCAATCAGCAAGGCAATGATGTAAATAGTCTTTTTCATTGTTTAATGATTAACATTATTTGTTATTGAACAATATTTTTGAATAAAGCGGATAGAATTATCCACGGATTACTAACGATTCAGCAAGAATAAAGAATGAACTTTACGGACTGGAGTTCCGGAAAGGAAATTAATGCTGGAGATCAGGGATTAGGATTGAGGAGGTGCTCTGAGGCCTGAGGATGTCAGGTGCTGCATCTCCGGGACCTTGTAACAAAGGTCGAAAGTGGTCATTATTGCCGCTCCGCTGCTGTGTCTTGAAATTTCAACAGGCAGGATTCCGGCTGACAATGGGAAAAATTTCTGAGTAAAATCATGTTTTTGTATCAGGTTCCCGTTTGACATGACTTTGATCGATTTGTCAATATCACGCTTGATGCCGACAAATTGAGGAATAAGTGGTTTGCCCCAGATTTTGTACTGGTGGAAATTAATAATGGAACCGAATACAATAATGCAGATAGCCAGACTGTGGAACAGAATGGAAAGAAGTTTAATATGTTTCCGGCAACCCGACATTAACTGATAAGTATTTCACAAGCAAAATTAGATAAAAAGCAATTACAAATTCATGTTACTTGATAAATATTTATAAACACTTTATCATATGGCTGAATGTTGTCGGTAAGATAATTGACTGGAAAACAGCTAATATTCCACAGTTGTTTGTATTCATTCTTTTGTATCTTTGCGCCCTTAATTTTTAAGGACATGAGTAAAATCCGGACTTTCCTTCGTTATGTTGATGATTACCTCAGGTACAGGGAATTTTATTTTCTGTGGCATTCAATAAAGTATGTTCTTTTAAAAAGTGGAAATCCTGCTATGCGCTTATATAAAAGCAGCCTTGGGACTTTTATTACCAGGACAGGCACGCTTGATTTTCAATTCCTTAATTATGCCTATGAATGGAACGTCAAACGGTTTATTTTAAGTCATTACAAAGATTACAACCTGTTTCTTGACATTGGTTCCAACGTTGGGACCTATTCTTTCCTGATAGCTGGCAAAGGCATACCCTGTCATGCCTTTGAACCGGTAAAAGAGAATTACAGGTCTCTTATGATGAATGTGATGGTAAATAATGTTGAAAACTTCATCAGCATTCATCCGTTCGGGCTTGGTAAAATCACCGCAGAGGTTGATTTCATATTCGAAACAAAAAATACAGGGGCTTCTCATATCGCGGGCGCCCACACGGATTATGTGGAAATTAAAGGTGAAGTTGGAAAAAGGATCAAAGCTGAGATCAAAACGCTGGATTCTGTGATGTCAACCATCAATTATAAAAAGGAAGACAAAATATTAATCAAGATCGACGCAGAGGGAATGGAAATTGATGTGCTTGAAGGCGGAGAGCAGTTTTTGAAAAACCATCCTCATTTTATGATTGTAA
>CAIJYT010000194.1 GCA_903824935.1 uncultured Bacteroidales bacterium
CCTGAAAGAAGGGACAAACCGGCAGGAAAACCCTGGGAAGAACGCGGACCAAAACGAGACGAAGGCAGGGTCGAAAGACCTGAAAGAAGGGGTAAACCGGCAGGAAAACCCTGGGAAGAACGCGGACCAAAACGAGATGAAGGCAGGGTCGAAAGACCTGAAAGAAGGGACAAACCGGCAGGAAAACCCTGGGAAGAACGCGGACCAAAACGAGATGAAGGCAGGACTGAAAGACCTGAAAGAAGGGGTAAACCGGCAGGGAAACCCGGGGCATACCGTGGTAAACCCAGGACGAGGTCTGCAGCAAAAGAAGAAACCATAAGACTCAACAAATACATTTCCAATTCGGGAATATGTTCGAGACGTGAAGCCGACACCCTGATTACCGCCGGTGTTGTAAGAGTTAACGGAAAGATCGTTACCGAACTTGGAATGAAGGTATTGCCCGGGGATAAGGTTCAGGTTGAGGAAAAAAATATCAGCATGGAAAAACCCCAATATGTCCTGCTGAACAAACCCAAAGGTTTTATAACAACAGTAACCGATCCTGAAAAGAGGAAAACCGTGATGAACCTGATACAGGGTGCATGCAAGGAGAGAGTATATCCTGTGGGAAGGCTCGACATGAACACCACCGGGCTGCTCCTTTTCACCAACGATGGGAACATTGCGAAAAAACTGACACATCCCAAGTATGGAATCAGAAAGATCTATCATGTAGAACTCGACAAGTCGCTCAGCAAGGCCGATTTTGAAGAGATCAGGAAAGGCGTGGAACTTGAAGACGGGGTGATAGTTGTGGATAAAATTGAATATATTGAAGAATCGAAATCAAGGAAAGAAATAGGGCTGGAGCTGCATTCGGGCCAGAACAGGGTCGTAAGAAGGATATTTGAACACTTTGAATACAAAGTTGTGCGTCTCGACCGGGTGTATTATGCCGGCCTGACCAAAAAAAACCTGCCACGCGGCCACTGGCGTCTGCTTGAAGAAAAAGAAATCAATTTGCTTAAGATGATAAGCGCCTGAATTCAATACAAGTAGCAAAATGAGCACTATCAGTATTTTCATTGTTGAAGATGAACTGTTAATATCTGCCAACCTCAGATCCCAGCTGCAGAGCTTCGGCTATGAAGTGCTTGGCTCCAGCACCAAAGGAGAACAGTGTTTACAGGACATAGAGAGGCTTTCAAAAGAAGGGAAAGAACCCCAGATCGTCCTTATGGATATCCATCTTCGGGGAGAAATGGACGGCATTGAAACTGCAAGAAGGCTGGTTGAAAAGTCAAACTGTGCAATTATCTTTCTTACAGGGCAAAGCTCCAAAGAGATCTATGAACGTTCCTTCAGGATCAAACCCTTCGGGTACCTGCTGAAACCAATCGACATGGAGCAGACCAAAATGACCATAGAAATTGCTGCCTACCAGAGAAATCTTGAAATTGAAAACCTGGTTTACCAGAAAAAACTTGAAGTTCTTCTGGAAGAAAGAAAAAGGGAGAACGATGAGATCACCTCCCTTTTTAAAACCATTGCCGAGAACTCACTGGTTGGGATGACCATTATACAGGAAGACAGGATAGTTTTTGCCAATTCACATATTGCCCAATTGCTTGGCATTAATATGTCGGAATTGTTAACCACCGATCCCTATAACCTCACCGGATTAATCCACGCCGATGACAGGGAGGTCATGAATAACAGGCTGGAGACCAGGTTAAATGAAGCGGATGCGCCAAATGCAAGCACTTACCGGATTGTTCGTAAGGACGGATCAGTCGTCCACCTTGAATCATATTCAAGACTTATAAAATATAAAGGCAAACCCGCCTTGCATTATCTGTACTTCGACATCACCTCTTACTGGGACGCCCTTAAAGGAAAAGAAAATTGAAAATTTCATAAGCAAGTCATGAAAAAAATCCCGATTATATTTTTAGTAATAGTGTCATGCATGAATATTCATGCCGGCCCGGTAAAAGATCTCATTGCAAAATCAGGGGATGCTTCTAAATACACGGGAAACGACCAGTTGGTGATATTCGACAGCACCCTGGTCGACATGCAGGAAAGCGGTCTTACTTATGTGGTTTCTCATTCTCTTACAAAAGCACTGAATTCAAAAGGAGCCTTGGACCTCAGCGTGATCAAATCGGGTTACGATCCATTGTCGGCATATATTGAATTCCGCGAGGTGAACATTTATAAGAAAGACGGAACCGTGGTCAGGCTGGATATGAAAAATGTAATGGATTACCCTGCCCCGGCGCGTGCAATCTACTGGGGTGCCAGGGAGAAAATGATTGCCGCCGGAAGGCTTGAAGCCGGAGATGCAGTGGAAGTGGTACAGTTCAGAAAAGGTTTTACATATGCTCTTTTGCAGGGAGATGATGATAAATACATCCCTCCGATGAGGGGCCATTTTTATGATATTGTCGAGTTCTTTGATCATAATCCAGTTTCCGAAAAAGTTTACCAGGTAAGCATTCCCAGGTCGAAAACCCTGCAATTCCGCTTCTATAACGGGGAAGCCTCGGTTTCATCGTGGATAGTCAAGGATAAGCTTGTGTATACGTTTACAAAAACCGACATGCTGCCGCTCAAATCCGAACCCAGGATGGTGGCTTTATCTGATATTGAACCAAAACTCCTCCTTTCGACAAGCCCCGACTGGCTTACGAAATCAACCTGGTTTTACAAGGTGAATGAAGATTTCGGAAGTTTCGAATCCACCCCTGAGATTAAGGCCAAGGTGGATGAAATCCTGAAAGGGGCAAAGGATGAGACTGATTCCGTAGCTAGGCTCACTCACTGGTGTGCCGATGAAATAAGATATTCGGGCATCTCGATGGGGTGCGGGGAAGGTTTTACCCTTCACAAAGGCTCGATGACATTCACCGACCGCTGCGGTGTGTGCAAGGATAAGGCAGGGATGCTGATCACCATGCTCAGGGCTGCGGGATTTAAGTCATATCCTGCAATGACGATGGCAGGATCAAGGATAGACTACATCCCCGCCGACCAGTTCAACCATTGTGTGACGGTTGTAAAACTGCATGACGGAAAGTACAAACTGCTTGATCCGACCTGGGTGCCCTTCATCAGGGAACTTTGGTCCAGTGCGGAACAGCAGCAGCAATACCTGATGGGCGTACCAGAAGGGGCCGACCTGGGTACAACGCCTGTATCCGATCCCGGAAATCATAATATCAACATTGAAGGGAACACCGAACTTCTTGCCGACGGCAGCCTGAAAGGAAGTTTTTCAATTCAGGCCGAAGGGCAGAGTGATGCTGCGGTAAGAGGCCTTCTCAGGAATGCCCCTCCGGCGTTGTGGTCCCAGAACATTGAAAAAGAGATATTGAAACTCTGGCCCCGGGCGGTAGTGGCAAAAACTGCATATACCGATCCGGCAGAGTACAGGGAAAATGCAGAAAAGATCTGTATAGAATTCCTCATCCCCGGTTTCGCCGTAATAAGCGGGAAAACTTTGTTGTTCACCCCGCTTTCAGCCGCCGAGATATTTAAAAATTTCCAGGGACAGCTTAGCTTTGAAACCGATCCGGCAGAAAGGAAATATCAATTCAGGGACCGATGTTCAAGGGAAGTGAACATTCATGAAACGATGACACTGCCTACAAACTGTCATGCAGGCCGGGTCCCCGCATCCCTGGATGCAGGAGGGAAATCGGCCAGCTACAAAGGAAGCTATACCGTTAAAGGAAATACCCTGGAATTCACATCCAAAGCTGTTTTCACCAAGCGGATCTATGATCCTGCAGACTGGCCCGAATTCAGGTCGAGTATCGAAGCCCAGAATAAATTTTCGGAAAAAGCAGTCACCATTGAATTGTAAACTACAGGTCATGAAAAAAACACTTTCCCTCATTTTAACAATACTTGTTCTTTCGGCTCCGGCAGTGCGGGCCCAGGATCAGGCCAACACTCCTTCTTCCGATGCCCGGTATATTTCATTGCTAAAGGAATATACTCTCAATACCGACGGAAGCATGGACTACCGTTATGTGAAAGAACAAAAGCTGATCACCTACAGGTCTTTTCACAGCTTGTACGGCGAAACATTCGTCACGTATAATCCTTCTTTCCAGAAGTTGACGATCAACAAATGTTTTACGGTAATGGCCGAAGGGAAAACTGTTCAAACTCCCTCAAATGCCTTCAACGAAATCCTGCCATCGTTTGCAGCAGGAGCGCCTCCCTTCAATGAACTGCGCGATATGGTAATAACCCATACCGGGCTTGAAAGGGGGGCTGTCATCCACCTTGATTATACCATTCATACTGCAAAAGGCAATGCCCCCGCACTGATGGGAAATGAAATGATGGCCGAAAACGAACCGGTTGAAGATCTTACGATACGGGTAAAAGTGGCAGAGGGGGAGAAGCTGTTTTATAAATTGCTGAATGGGGCAGGAGAGCCTGCGAAAAGCAGTGAGAATGGCATGCAGGTTTATACATGGAACCTTAAAAACGTTAAGGCAATCAGCCCCGAGGATTTCCAGAAAAGCTCATATGAGGCATACACCAGGGTTCTTTTCAGCAATTCGGGAAGCAGGAATACAGTACTGGAATACCTTACAAACCAGCCTGCCATGGGCCTGAAGATCAGCGAAGCAATGAAATTTGAAGTCCTTGCCCTGAAAAAGGAAAATCCCGACCCCCTGAGCCTTGCCCTGAAGATACAGGGAAAGGTGATCGACGATATTCACCTGTGGCCGGTAGCTATGAAATATAACGGCTACCGCCTGCATACTGCCGAACAGGCCTGGAACAGCATGGGTGCGAATCTGCAGGAAAAGGCTGTGTTGCTTGCAGCGCTTCTTGAAGCTGCCGGAATAGAAGCCGATGTTGCGGCCATTGCCCGCGATGCATTTTTCGATGAAAAGCTGGGAACCCTTGCCGATATTGAAGATTTTGCCGTCCGGATTGACCTGAAAGATGCCGGCATACAGTATTTGTCAGTTATTGCACCCAATAACCAGGACCTGGGGAAAGTACAGTCGGATAAGGTTTTTATTGCCCTTGGACAGGGCGAAAAACCGGAATACCAGCATTCGGGCCAAACAAAATTTGCTGTCAGCATGAGCGGGAATTTCATGGTATCCTCCGATCCCAAAATTACGGGTGAGCTGAGCCTTGGTATTGAAGGTGCCATAAATCCGTACCTCGGACTGATCCGCGACAAGAACAAGATGAAAAACCTGGTTGCAGGCGGGTTTTCGAAAACCGACCTGAAAGAGATCAAGCTGAGCCAGAGCTCTTCCGAAACATCTTTCCAGACCTACACGGTAATGAATGAAAAGCCCTTCAGGAAAGACTCTTCCTGGGTTTACTTTACGCTTCCTTTCTGCATTTCGGGAATTGACAGCTGGGGAATTAAAACCCTTACGTCGAAACGCACGCAGGCTGTTGAGATCCCATACCAGGGTGAAGAGAACTATGAATATTACCTGACCCTGCCTTCAGGCTGGGCATTGTTCAGCCCTGCAGGCAAAACCGAGTTCAGCAATAAAGCCGGGAAGTATTTATTCGAGATCAAACAGGACGGGAGCAAAATCACTGTAAGCCGGAAGATCAAATTTACAAGCCGTGTCATCGCAGTGGAAAATTATGCCGATTTCAAAACCCTGATGGACAATTGGAATGATCCGAGGAAAAAGGAATTGATCTTCAATACAAAGTAGCGAAGCTACATCACACAAGCCGCTGGCGCTCGCATCTTTGCAACGCGGCTACGGTGTCTGCGTCGCGCTTAAGTTTACGGTAATCCTGACCTTTGGGAAGCTCCTGGCACCTGATGCCGCTTTTGCAAAATGCTTCGCTAAAACAATTTCGCTACTCGCTTTTATCTTATAATAATCCTGTTCAGCTTCCCGTGAATTTCAACACTCTTTGACTTGAGTTCCTTGAAACGCGTCTGGATCAGTTTCACGTCCGAAACAGAATCATTCTGTTGCAGCTGTTTCTGAAGCCCGGCGATCATAAGGTCTATTTTCCTGGCTTTAAATGAAAGAAGCGCATAGTCGAGACGCACGATCAGGCTGTCTTCCTCAATATCTATCATCACATGATGTTTGAGCCAGTTCTGGCTTAAGGAATAAGGGTTGAACACCAGGTCGACCGCAGCATAGGAAATTTCCTTATCCTCGTGCCCCAGGAAGAATGATCTCTCGGGAACCTGGTCTGCATCAATCCCGGCGCTGTATTCGCTGAAAATGGCCGCGTAAACCTTGTTTTCGAATTCAAGATCATCACTGCGGATGTCATGCACCAGGTAATCGGCAACCATCACAGGCACCCTCACAGTTTCCTTGTTCTCGTTGGTCTGTTCGAGGTGCACTATATCGGTGCCGTAAAGCAGGAGCAGCCTCATGATCTCTTTTTCCTGGCTTTCTGCGGATGAGGTGTCGGCTTCAGGCTCAGGCTGGGGAGGTGCAGCAAATTCAGGTCCGGGAATTTCATCAGCCCCTCCCTGAAATTCTTTATTGAAACGCGTCCTCCTGATTTTGTTCAGTTCATTCACCAGCACCTGTTCCGAAACATCCATCATATCGGCGCATTCACGCACAAACAGGGTGCGCGTTATAGCATCAGGCATAAGTGAGATCGAAGCGACAATATCCTTGATCAGCCCTGCTTTTTTGACAGGGTCGTTTTTCGTTTCATCTAGCAGCAGCCGGGTCTTGAAGCTGATGAAATTGACGGCGTTCTGTGTAATGAATTTTTCCGTTTCCTGCGGATGATGTTTGCGGGCAAACGAATCCGGGTCCTCGTTATCGGGGAAAAGCACAATCCTCACA
>CAIJYT010000195.1 GCA_903824935.1 uncultured Bacteroidales bacterium
ACCGTGACCGATATTGACGGAAATGTATATCACACCGTCCAGATAGGTACGCAATGCTGGATGAAGGAGAACATGAATACTCTTCATTATGCTAATGGAACTGTAGTGTCAGTGCCGGAAGATCAGGTGACTGGTGTAAAAAATGTCATTAACCGGCCAGGTGAATTTCGTATCAATGTATTAATACCAGGCAATGGATATAACGTGAATATTTCTTTAATTGACATGATGGGAAGAGTGAAATACCGGAAAAGAATATTTTGCGAGAATGGCAGTAACTCCCTGGAATGCATGATCGGCCCCTCAGGTGTATATTTGTTGGTAATATCAATTGGGACAATAAATGAGAGTTTTAAAGTTATTGGAACCGATTTCAAGGAAATGGATGTCAAACTTATCCCTTTCACTCAGAATCTGAAATCCAATACCGATACAATTATCCTGAATAGAGACTCTCGTTATGCATTTGATTATGATAATGATCCTGCCAATGCTGGAGTATATGGAAAACTTTACACACCTCTTTCAGCTTTGAATACCAACGTTTATACAGGGGTCATCCAGGGGGTTTGTCCCAATGGATGGCATATTCCAGGTGACCAGGAATGGCTAACAATGGAACTATTTGCAGGCATGAGCACGGAAGAGGCAAATAAAATGATGGAGTATAGGGGTACCATCGCCTATAAATTTAAAACCACGGGTACCGATTTCTGGGTCACAGCAAAAGGAACTGACGAGTATGGATTTTCCGCGAAAGGAAGCGGGAATTACTCTGATCCATATTTCTGGTGCTTTAATGGTCTTAAGCTAAACGAAACCTGGTGGACCTATGGGTTTGACTACCTTATGATGCGGCAATTGACCGATTATCAGGCGGGAATTGGGAGGGGGTTTACTACTCCTGACTGGGCTGTGTCAGTTAGATGCATTAAGGATTGAGCGACACCGGCTGCATAAGAAACAAACAGAATGAATAATTCTGGTATATATTGTATCAACCAATCTACCCCAGATTTCATTCTTTATCATCCCCGAATATCACCTTCCTGTACTTTGTATAAAGGAAGGAAATGATCAGCAGCAACACCCCGAGTACTACGAAAACAATGGTCTTCGCGATGGTATCGAGGGATGAAAGATCGTAGAAAAAAAGTTTGAGCAGGGTAAGGGAAAACAGCACGATGGCCGCTATGCGCAAATGCAGTTTCTTCTTCCAGATACCAAGCACGATCAGTATCAGCGAGTACACCCCGAATAGAATGCTAAGCCCGAGCTTGTAGGATGCCTGGGAACCTGCAAGGTCCATCCAGTTTATCAGCTCATTGCTCAGAATAGTCAAAATCGTTATGTGAAGGAACAGGTCAAACTCCATGCGCAAATTTGTTCCTATAAACTCTTGGCGGATGCAGCGGTAAACCGAATGAAGGATCAACGCCAGGAATACAAAGCAAACGTAACGTATCCCAATTAGCATGCTTCCCCGGTAAAAATACTGTGCAAGATCCTGATCCAGGTAAGTTTCCCTTAATGTCCCCAGCGCAATTAAACCAAAGGTCAGGAAAAGACCAACCGCAGCGAAACTGAAGCCGAGATTGATCAGACCCAGCAGGCTTTTTTTCAGCCTGAGTATATTATAATAAGCCAGAAGAGAGAGAAAAAGCAATGAATAAATGAACGTGGAGACAGTCTTATACACAGGGATCATTTCATTGGCGTACTGCATGGCCCCACCCGCTCCCTTATCCGCAGTGATCATAGTAACGGCATAAAGCTGGTTAAAGTAGCCGGATATTTCCATGAAAAACGAAAGGTAAAACACAAGCAGCAGCATACCGGGCATGATGAAATTGAATGCAGTCAGCAAGGCTTTGCTTTTGTTAAGCGGACTGATGAATTGTTCCTTACGGTTGATAATGTTGATGAAAACGAAGGCTGCAATGAAAAGCAGGGATGTCAGGAAATTGATATTGAACAGGGGGATGAGTTTCGCGCTTTCAGGCCAGTTGCCCAGGCTGTAATAAGCGCCGGGCCAGCCCAGGGTGAGGCTGAAAAATGCAAGCACCATCAACGCATACGAAAGCAGCTCATAAACAGTGGTATTTTTTGTGCGGCCAATCCGGAAAAGCGCTGCGGCTTCTGCCGACCATAGCATGCTGATCCAGCATCCATCAAGCTGCACGGGAATGGCAATGGTTAAAAACGCAATGACAAGCCCCGCTGTAAAATAGAACAGGTTCCTGTCGGAATTCTTCACGCGGTAAATAAGAATGCTCACTGCAAAATGCAGAAGTGCATTGCAAAGCGTGAACAGTCCCAGGAACTTCTCCCCTCCTGCATGGTGATATAACAATGCATATCCAATGCCATAGAAAACCGAGGAGTTGACAAGCAGCAGAATGATATCGTCAATCCTGAACTTTTCATTTTTCAGAAGTTTGTACGCCAGGAAGATCACATAGAAAGTCAGGAAAAATATACTGCTGAATATCCTGGCAATTGCGAAATCATTGTCGGCATTAACCGTTGAGATATACCACCAAAGGAAAATGGTCCATGTAAGAATAAATGCCGAATAATAAAGAGGTTTCCAGTATTTTCTCACTGCAATGACAAGGATGCCGGCATTGATGATAGCCATGTAAGTATAGAGGATCAGAACCTTTCCCGAATTGTCGCTCAACAGGAAAGGCACAGCGTATGCGCCTACCAGCCCTATATGCGCAATGACCTGCCTGTCGTAAAGCATGGCGGCTGCAACGGTGAAAATTGTGATCAGCAACATCAGCGCAAACGTGAGTGTAAGCGGGATAAGCGAATAAAAGCTGTAAGCAGCAAATGTCATGAAATACATGATGGCCATTGATCCGCTGAGCAGCACTGAGCTGAAATTATGATATTCTTTTTTAAGGCGGATGGCAAAGCCCAGTAATCCGAGCCCGAGGACGTATCCAAGGAGGATCCTGGTGAGCGGACTGATGAGGTCGTGATCAATGGCATATTTGGTGCCTATTCCAACACCTATCACAAGGATCACAATGCCGATTTTATTGATCAGGTTCTCACCTATGAATTTCTCAAGGTTGGCTTTGAACCATGGGCTCCTGCTTTCTTTCGAAGCATGGCTTTCAATTACAGATTCCCAGAGATTTTGCTCCACTGCCGAAGGCGCCGGCTTTTCCTGGGCCTTCGTTTCAGTGAGTGGAATCATTGCAGGCTGATCAGCAACACTCATCGATCCTGCCAGGCCGGGCCCGGCTGCCGGCTCAGCGATAGGCTCAAAGGACTCTGTGGCGGCCTGTTTTGACTGTAACTCAAGGATCTCAGTTCTCAGATCCTTTATCTCCTGCTGAAAAGACTCCTGCCTTTTCATAAGTATCTCCAGCTTCTCAAGAAGCCGGGCTGTATTATCCTGATCTCCGGTCATAGGTTCATTTTTTTGTTTGACGAACGAAGCTTTAACTGAAGTCAGTGACAATTCAATGCCACGGTGGATTTGGCTATAGCAATTACGACAAGGCCGCTGCCAGCGGTAATTTTTCTTTTACCCTCACTCCCTTTTCGGTTAGCTGCACCGTGCAACATTCATTGTTGATGTCATGCTCCAGGAAAAGGATATAGCCGTTTTCAGCGGCTTCTTTCATGAATATTTCCTTTTCTTCAAGGGTGATCAGTGGGCGTGTGTCGTACGACATCACGTAAGGGAGAGGTATATGAGCTGCCGAAGGCAGGAGGTCGGCCATATAAACCACTGTCTTGTCCCCGCATTTTATCATCGGGATGGCCTGCCCTTCGGTATGCCCGAAAAACAAGCGGATACTGATCCCCGGCAATATCTCTGTTTCGTTTTCAACCAGGTTCAGCTTCCCTTTTTCCTGTATCGGTAGTATATTTTCCTTAAGGAACGAAGCCTTCTCCCTGTTGTTCGGATTCGTAGCCCATTCCCATTGCTGGCGGCTGGTCCAGTAGGTTGCATTCTTAAAAGCGGGGATAAGATCCGTGTGTTCAGGATTCCATTTTACAGCCCCCCCGCAATGGTCAAAATGGAGGTGGGTCAGAATCACATCAGTGATGTCATCCATAGTAAATCCAACAGCAGCAAGCGATCCGGACAGGCTGTCATCCCCGTTCAGGTAATAATTGGAAAAGAATTTTTCGCTTTGTTTATCCCCGATGCCGCAGTCTATGAGGACTTTGCGATCACCATCCTCAACCAGCAGGCAGCGCATGCTCCAGTTGCAGAGATTATTCTCATCGCAGGGATACAACTTGCTCCACATTACCTTGGGCACGACGCCGAACATGGCGCCCCCGTCGAGCTTGAGATTTCCTGTGTTTATTACGTGTAGCTTCATTTTTTAAAATAAGTAGCGAAATGGCGAAGTAGCGAAGTAGCGAAAAAAGATTAGAATCTCATTTCGCTATTTATACTCATTAACACTCATCTCACCCTGGACCACGCGCAAGGCATTCGCCGCCATCGCCTGTATCTCGTTATCTCCGGGGTAAACAACGACTTTCGCAAGCTTCTTCACATGATCGATGATGAAGTCGATGACCCTCTCGGAATGCGCGATCTCGCCGGTAAGCAAAATGGCATCAACATCTCCTTTCAACACAACATACATCTCGCCAATGCATTTACTCACCTGGTATGCCATGGCATCCATGATGTTCTTTGCTTTCTCTTCACCACTCTTGATGCGGAATTCGATAGCGCTAAGGTCGGTGGTCCCAAGGTGAGCCCTGATGCCACCGCAATGCGTGAGCAAACAAAATACCTCATCCGAAGACTTCTTATCAACCAGGCACATCTTCACGATATCTCCCAACGGCAGGCTGCCGCTGCGTATCATCGAAAACGGACCGTCACCTTCGAATCCCTGGTTCACATCGATCACCCTTCCCTTGCGGTGGGCGCCGATGGTGGTTCCATTACCCATATGCGCAACAATAAGGTTCAGGTCCTCATATTTCATATTCTGGCTTTCGGCAAACAGCTTAGCTATCGCTTTCTGGTTCAGGGCATGATAGATCGATTTCCTCTCAATCCCCGGCGCACCGGTTATCCTTGCAACATCTTCCATCTCATCCACCACAGTGGGATCAGCTATCATAGCAACAGAACCCGGGATCTCCGCCGAAACAACATCGGCAAGCAAACCTCCAAGGTTGATGATATCTATACCCACCGGGCTGTTCTTCAGGTCACGCTTCAGCGCATCGTTCACCGCATAAACTCCCGAACTTACAGGCTTCACCAGCCCGCCGCGGGAGATCACGATCTTCACCTCGCTGAGGTCAAATTCATTGTTCTGCAGCTCCTTCAGCACAAGTTGCTTGCGGAATTCAAGCTGATCGTAAATGGTTTCAAACCCCGAAAGCTCATCTGTGGTATGATACCTGTTGTTGATGTAAAGGAGTTTGTAATTGTTGTAAACTGCAATCTGGGTAACCTTATCCTTGGGGTTAACCACTAAAATATTGAATTTCATATCCGTGATGAATTTTACATGTTTCTCCTGTACTGTCCGCCCACTTCAAACAATGCATGGGTGATCTGGCCGATGGAACAATACCTGGCTGCTTCCATCAGGCTTTCAAAGATATTCATATTTTGCGTTGCAGCATGCTTCAGCCGGCTTAATGCTTTTTCAGATTCTTCACCCCAGGTGGCGTGAAGATGCCTCAGCATTTCTATCTGGTATTGTTTTTCTTCTTCAGTACTGCGGATGACTTCGCCCGGTAAAACCGTCGGACTGCCTTTGCTGCTAAGGAACGTATTGACTCCCATGATAGGAAGCTTTCCGCTGTTTTTCAGGTTTTCGTAATACAGCGATTCTTCCTGTATCTTGCTCCTCTGGTACATGGTCTCCATCGCGCCCAGCACCCCTCCCCTTTCGGATATCCTCTCGAACTCAAGCATCACGGCCTCCTCCACAAGGTCGGTAAGCTCTTCAATGATAAAAGATCCCTGCAGGGGGTTCTGGTTCTTTGCAAGCCCCAGCTCGTGGTTGATGATCATCTGTATGGCCATGGCCCTGCGAACCGATTCCTCGGTAGGAGTAGTGATAGCCTCATCATAAGCGTTGGTGTGAAGGGAATTGCAGTTGTCGTAAATTGCATACAAAGCCTGCAGCGTTGTGCGGATATCATTAAAGTCTATCTCCTGCGCATGCAGTGAACGTCCCGAAGTCTGGATATGGTACTTGAGCATCTGCGAACGGGCTTCGGCCTTATACCTGTACTTCATCGCTTTTGCCCAGATGAGGCGTGCCACGCGTCCTATAACCGAATATTCAGGGTCTATGCCGTTGCTGAAAAAGAACGAAAGATTGGGTGCGAATTTGCTTACATCCATACCCCGGCTTACGTAATATTCAACATAGGTGAAGCCGTTCGAAAGAGTCAGCGCCAGCTGGGTTATAGGGTTGGCCCCGGCCTCTGCAATATGGTAGCCCGAAATTGAAACCGAATAAAAATTCCTGACGTTATTTGTGATGAAATACTCCTGTATGTCGCCCATCATTTTCAGGGCGAAATCGGTAGAGAAAATACAGGTATTCTGGGCCTGGTCCTCTTTCAGGATATCAGCCTGCACAGTTCCCCTCACCTGGCAGAGAGTCTCTCTTTTGATCTTCTCATAAACATCGACCGGCAGCACCATGTCGCCCGTCACGCCGAGGAGCATCAGGCCAAGCCCGTTGTTGCCTTCGGGGAGTCCACCCTGGTATTTCGGACGGTCTGTACCTTTCTTTTTGTAGATGGCCTTGATCTTTTTCTCAACCTCTTCAACCAGTCCGTGTTCTTTAATGTATTTCTCGCATTCCTGGTCTATCGCGGCATTCATGAAGTAGCCGACCATTGCGGGGGCCGGACCGTTGATCGTCATCGACACCGAAGTATTGGGATCGAGAAGGTCAAAACCCGAATAAAGTTTCTTTGCGTCATCGAGGCAGGCGATAGAAACCCCCGAATTACCTATCTTCCCGTAGATATCTGGCCGCATGTCGGGGTCGAAGCCGTAAAGGGTCACGCTGTCGTAGGCTGTCGAAAGCCTTACGAATGGCAGTCCGTGGCTCAAATAATGAAAACGCTTGTTGGTGCGCTCAGGGCCGCCTTCACCGGCAAACATGCGGGTGGGATCTTCGGCCGTGCGCTTGAACGGGAACACCCCCGCGGCATAAGGGAATTCACCAGGCACGTTCTCCCTTAAATTCCATTTCAGTATATCGCCCCAGGCCTGGTATTTCGGCAGTGATATCTTCGGGATCTGCAGGTGCGAAAGGCTTTCGCTATGGGTCTTGAGTTTGATCTCCTTACCCCTGACTTTGTAAACATAATCCTCGTCGGTGTACGACTTAAGCTTTTGCTCCCAGCCTTTTATAATTTCGTAACTGCGGGGTTCGAGTTTCTTCACCAGCTCGTCAAACAGCAGGTCAAGCTCCAGCATCATATTGCAGTCGTGCGAATGCAGCTCAGGGTTTTTCTCTTTTTCCTTAGGTGGCTGACTGCGGATGGCTTCAATGGTCTGTGAGATGCCGTACAGCTTCTGAGCTATCTCTGCCTGTTCAATAGTCCAGCCGTTGTAATTCCTTACGGTTTCGGCTATTTCGGCAAGGTACCTGACCCTGGAAGGCGGTATGATAAAGATCTTTTCCTTCATCTCGTCATGGCCTTCGAAACTGCTGCCGAAATCGGTCCCTGTTTTGGTTTTGATTGTCCGGAGCAAGGCTTTGTAAAGCTGGTTAACTCCCGGATCGTTGAACTGTGAAGCAACAGTGCCGTAAACCGGCATCTCATCTATCTCCTTTTCCCAGAGTTTATGGTTCCTCTGGTATTGTTTCTTTACATCCCTGATCGCATCGAGGGCTCCGCGTTTATCGCATTTGTTAAGCACGACCAGGTCGGCGAAATCGAGCATGTCGATCTTCTCAAGCTGGCTTGCAGCGCCATATTCAGGAGTCATCACGTACATCGAGAGATCGCTGTGGTCGACAATCTCGGTATCGCTCTGCCCTATTCCTGAAGTTTCGATGATCACCAGGTCAAAGCCTGCAGCCTGCAACACCATCGTGGCGTCCTTCACATACCTGGATAGCGAGAGGTTCGATTGCCTTGTTGCCAGTGACCTCATGAATACCCTCGGATCAAAGATGGCATTCATGCGGATGCGGTCGCCCAGCAATGCCCCGCCTGTCTTGCGTTTCGTAGGATCCACCGAAATAATCGCGATGGTCTTGTCTTTCAGGTCACCCAGGAAACGCCTCACCAGCTCATCCACCAGCGAAGATTTTCCTGCACCACCAGTGCCAGTAATACCCAATATGGGAATTTTAAATTTCGCTATTTCGCTACTTCGCCATTTCGCTACTTCGCTACTTTCTTTTATTTCGCCATTTCGCTTTTCGCTTTTCGCCATTTCAACGAGCACCGGCCTCGCCTTATCCGGTGAGTTCTCTGCAAGCGTGATAAGACGTGAGATCGCATTGATGTTACGTTTACGAATCTCATCCGCAGTCACCTCATGAATATCATCAAGCGCAAAGTCGCATTTCTCGAGCAGGTCGTTGATCATCCCCTGCAGGCTCATGCTCCTTCCGTCATCAGGTGAATAGATTTTCGTAATCCCGTAATTCTGCAGGTCAGCTATCTCCTTTGGCAATATAGTGCCTCCGCCTCCTGCGAAAATTTTGATATGCCCGCAGCCCTTCTCCTGCAGCAGGTCGTACATGTACTTCAGGAATTCATTATGCCCTCCCTGGTAGGAGGTGAGGGCGATGGCCTGCACATCTTCCTGCACGGCACAATCGACGATCTCCTGCACGGCCCGGTTATGGCCGAGATGAATGACCTCGGCCCCGCTTGCCTGCAGTATCCTGCGCATGATGTTTATCGCTGCGTCATGTCCGTCGAAAAGCGAAGCAGCCGTGACAATCCGGATATGATTTTTCGGTTTATACGGTTCTGGAATTTTCATTGATAAGGCTTTATTCATTCATGATAGCCCTGGCGATGATGATCTGCTGTATCTCGCTGGTACCTTCATAGATCTGGGTAAGCTTTGCGTCACGCATCATCCTCTCCACGTGGTATTCCTTCACATAGCCGTAGCCTCCGTGTATTTGTACAGCTTCGGTGGTGACATACATTGCCGTCTCGGCAGCCCAGTATTTCGCCATGGCGCTTGCAGTGCCGTATGGCCTTTTCTCGTCCTTGAGCCAAGCCGATTTCAATGTAAAATAACGTGCGGCTTCAATGCGTGTGTGCATCTCGGCCAGCTTGAAAGCTATGGCCTGGTGGTTGATGATCTCTGTTCCGAACGACTTGCGTTCCTTTGAATATTTAACTGCCCTTTCATAAGCACCCTGTGCGATTCCCAATGCCTGCGCGGCAATCCCGATACGCCCTCCTTCAAGGGTCTTCATCGCGATCTTGAAACCCATGCCGTCGCTGCCGAGAAGATTCTCCTTAGGGACTTTCACATCGCTGAACATGATGGAATGTGTATCACTGCTCCTCATCCCCATTTTATCTTCATGAGGTCCGAGGCTGATGCCCGGTGAATTGCGGTCAACGATCAATGCATTGATCCCCTTATGGCCTTTTTCCTTGTGGGTCTGGGCAATGAGAATATAGGTGGATGCGCAGTTGGCGTTGGTGATCCAGTTCTTTACCCCATTTACAAGATAATGGTCCCCCATATCGATGGCCGATGTCCTCTGCGAAGTGGCGTCGGAACCGGCTTCAGGCTCTGATAAAAGAAATGCGCCCAGCTTCTTGCCGCTGGCCAGGGGTTTCAGCCATTTCTCTTTCTGCTCTTCCGTGCCGAACTCCTCAAGCTCATAACATACCAGCGAATTATTTACCGAAATGATGACTGCAGCAGAGGAATCCACTTTCGAAAGTTCCTCAAGCGCAAGTACGTACGAAACGGTATCCATACCTCCCCCGTCGTATTTTGGGTCTGTCATCATCCCCATAAACCCCAGCTCGGTCAGCACTTTCACATGCTCAGTAGGGAACAGGGCCTTGGTATCCCGTTCAATAACATCCTTAATCAGCTCCCTCTGGGCATAATCCCTGGCCGATTGCTGGATCATAATTTGTTCTTCGGTATAATCAAAATTCAACATATGGGGTTTATTTGATACAAAGATAAGATTCAGACTGACTAATACAAAAAAGCAGGGCAAAAAAAATCCCCGGACACGCCAGGGACCCTTTTCAATAAAATGCTTTATTTATTTTTTATTTCGCTACTTCGCTATTTCGCTACTTCGCTACTTTTCTTTACTTTTCCCTTAGGTAGAAAAAGAACAGGTTGCCGGTTTCAAACGACTGGCACATCAGTAAAGAATCGCCGCTGAGCTGGCGCACTTCCAGTTTTATTTTATCTTTTGACTCGGGGGTTTTCAGGGTCAATACGTTCTTGCCGCTGCCTTTCCAGGTATAGGTGACCTTGTTTTCGCCATGGGTTTTCACACAGTATTTATTGGTGAAAAACTCGAGGTTTGAATTGTTGAAGGTGACAGAAGCCTTATGCATAGCTACGAACTTGTTCTTATCAAGCTTCACGGCATCCGACTGAGGGTGGGCCGCTGCTGCCTTGCTTGTATCGGCCGTGGTAGCTGCAGGCTTGGCAGGTGTCTTAGGCATTAAAATTTGAGGTGTTGTGCCTTGGTATGTCCATTTCCCGGGCAGGTCCTTGAAATTGATCTTAACGGGTTTGGGGCTCGCTTGCTGGGCCATGGCAGTGTAACCCAGGATAAAAATTGAAATGAAAATTAAAAAACCAATTGCTGACTTATTCTTTCCCATGACTTTTATTTTTTTTGTAAAACGAAAATATGAAGATTTTATTATAATTCTTTTTCAACTTCCACCGTCGAATCACTGGTATCGGATTGTATGGTAAAACCCCGTTTTTTAAACACCGAGATCATTCGTTTATTGTCGGTCGTGGTTTGGGCCACTATCTTTTTCAGGTTCCATTTCCCTGCGATCTCCATACAGAAATCGGTGATGATATTCCCGAGATCTTTCTGCTGGTATTCGTCGATGATGAGTATGGCGTATTCAACAGTCTCATGGTCGGGATCGGCAATCAGCCTGCCTACTCCCACCAGCCTGCGCTGCCCTTTATCCTGTATCTCGGCCACAATCGCGATCTCCCGGTCATAATCAATATAACAGTAACGCGTTGCAACTTCATGCGACTGCCACTGGAAGAAATACCTGAAACGGCTATAAAGCGATTCCTTGGAACAATGGCCTATCATATCGAGCCAGAGGGGTTCGTCCTCAGGTTTGATCGGCCTCAGAAGCATTTCCTTGCCATCCCTGAGTTTCATTTTCCGAACATATTTCTCGGGATAAGGATGCAACGCAAGGTGTGCAAACGGTACTCTCTCTTTTCCAACGAGGGTATCATCGATCACAATTCTTGCATCGAGGGCTACAACGCTTTCGGTGGTTACCAGCAGGGGGTTGATGTCAAGTTCGGTGATCTCGGGATAATCGGCTGCAAGGTACGACAGCCTTATCAGGGTCTTTATCAGCCCGTTGATATTTTTTGCAGGGCTTCCCCTGTAACCTTTCAAAAGAGGGTATATCTTAAGTGACTCCAGCATCTGCCGGGCCAGGCTTTCATTTAGCGGCGGGAAGCCGAGGGCTTTATCTGAAAAGAGCTCTGCAGTGATCCCTCCCATTCCAACCAGCAAAATGGTCCCGAATACCTTGTCTTTTTTAAAACCGAGGATGAGTTCCACAGCTTCTTTTTCAGCCACCATCTTCTGAACCGTGATCCCGTCAACCCTGGCATCGGGCCTTTTAAGCTTCACCGAGTCCATGATACGTTCAAAGGCTGCCCTAAGTAGTTTTTCGTTGCCCAGGTTCAGCTGAACACCTCCTACATCCGATTTATGGGTGATGTCGGGCGACTGTATTTTAAGCACTACCGGGTAGCCGTTTTTTTCCGCAATTTTTACTGCTTCATCACTGCTTTTTGCAAGCACAGGCCTTGTAGTTGAAATGCCATAGGTATCAAGGATAAGCTTTGATATATCCTCCGACAGAATACTTCCCTGGCCCTGTATCAGCTTGTTGAATTTTTGGCGCATTTTTTCCCTGTCGAGGCTGAATTCCACGGGAATATCCCTGGGGGTTTCATACAGGGTTTTAAGGTTCCTCGAATACGCTACCAAAGTCATAAAAGCCCTGATCGCCTGCTCGGGGGTCCTGTACGAAGCAATCCCTGCTTCCACCAGTATGTCATCTGCCTTGTGCATGCTTTGTCCGCCAAGCCATGCAGCAAGTATGGGTTTCTTTGTTGTGGATACAAGCAGGCTCACCTCCCTGGCTGTTGCCTCGGGATTTGTCATGGCCTGGGGAGTAAGTATCACCAGGATGGCATCCACTTCCTTATCTTCAAGCACTATCTGTGCAGCTTTCGAGATCCTTTTGGCCCTTGCATCGCCAAGCACATCCACGGGATTGCCGTGCGACCAGAATTCAGGGAGGTTCTCGTTAAGCTTTCCCATCGTTTCATCCGAAAGCTTTGCGAGCACCCCGTTGGATGAAATGAGTGCATCGGTTGCCATCACCCCGGGTCCGCCTGCATTGGTGATGATACCAAGCCTTGGCCCCTGCGGGAAACGGTTCCTTCCGAGGAGCTCCGCCACCGAAAAGATATCCCCTATTTCATAAACCCTGGCAAGTCCCGTCCTCTGGAAAGCCGCATCGTAAACAGCATCTTCCGAGGCCATGGCTCCCGTATGCGAAGCCGCCACCTGGGCCGATTCGGGGAACCTGCCTGCTTTGTAAACGATGATTGGCTTCCTTCGTGCAAATGCACGGGCAGCCGTCATGAACTTCCTGGGGTTTTGTATCGATTCAATATAGAGTATGATGCAATGGGTGTTCTCATCTTCACCGAAGTAATCGATGAGGTCGCCGAACTCAACATCGAGGCTGTTTCCAATGGATACGAAGTACGAAAACCCAATCTTTCCTTCAATGGCCCAGTCAAGTACCGAAGTGCAGAGCGCCCCCGACTGCGAGATGAATGCAATATTCCCGGGTTTCGGCATCTCGGCTGCAAAACTTGCATTGAGCTTCAGCGAAGGCACAATGATGCCAAGGCAGTTCGGGCCAAGGATCCGCATCCCTTCATATTTTTTTATCTCTGCCTTGATCAGTTCTTCCTGCCTGCGCCCTGCGTCGCCTGTCTCCCTGAAACCTGCCGAAATAATGATGATCCCCCGTATCCCGGCTTCACCGCAATCCCTCACTGCAGCAAGCACCTTGTCGGCCGGCGAACAGATGATACCCATATCGGGCGCCTTCGGGAGGCTCTTCACATCAGGGTAACAGGGTATCCCCATTACCGCCTCATGCTCGGGATTGACAGGGTAAACCACCCCTCGGAACCCTCCGCTGACAAGGTTTATAAGCACTTTCCCGCTGACCGAGTTGGGATTCGTGGTAACACCGATAAGGGCTATCCTTTTCGGGTTAAAGATGTTGTTGAGTTTGTGGACGTTCATTGCTCTTCTGCAGATGGGACTGCAAAGATACGGGATTATAATGACGGTGGGTATTGGATTACACTTCATGGCTCGCTTAAGCTTTTAAATACCGATGAGCCGGCATACATCGGTCTTAGACGCTTAATAACATCCCTCCTTGAGTTTTTTTGCCCCTTGATTAAGTACATCACACAATCCGGCCGCCAAATCGGCCGCCAGAAAAAAAAAGATAAATAGCTGATTTAACATCTAAACCTCAATTTACAAGTACTTGATCAGGGGGGATTTCCCCACCTTTTCAGGGAGGATAAATTCTCTTGCATATGATTATTCTTTTCTGGTATTTCGTAGAATAGTAAAAACTGAACAAATTTCACAGAATTAATTGCAAAAAAGTTATAAGCACATGCAGTTTTAAATCTCTTGGCAATGTTTTTACATTATTACCCAAATCCTTCCGAATATGAAAAGATTTTTCTTTCTGATTACAACCATCATTACGGTGGTTCTAATAATGACATTTAAATCAGGTTCTGCCCAAAGCCAGGATAATTATTATACAATATGCCATGGATTGGATTCATTTTATAACAACCATCCAAATCTTAAGATTGAAGAAGATGGTGGCTTCATGGAGTTTTTACGTTGGAAAGAATTTTGGAGGACACGAGTCTCAAACGTTGATTCCCTTACAAAAGGATTATTTAACCCTTACTTATCGGCACTTCAAAATTCAGTAAGAAGAAAAGATACAGATGGATCGACCAGGTTGCCATCAGATTGGCATTATCTCGGTCCGATGAATGTTTCCACACAAATGATGTGTAATGGCCAAGTATCGGCGGTATATATTGATACGGCATCTGATAATACCATGAGAACCATTTATGTTGGGACGAATTCTTCAGGAATATGGAAAACAACAGATGGTGGAAATAACTGGATAAATGTGACTGATGGCAGTGGACTTTTAATTAATGGAATTACAAGTATAGTTGGCGATCCTAATAATGGCAATCTATTATATGCATCAACTTCGGCTGGTTTTCTTGTCAACCATACTTATTGTACAGGGATTATCAAATCAGTGGATGCCGGACTTTCTTGGTCTAAAGTTGATTCTATAAGTCCCTTACTTAATAAATCTTTGAACGGTTTGTTGTTGGATCCAAATCACCCTCAAAGAATTTTTGCTCTCTATGATACAACCGTTATGAGAAGTATGGACGGTGGGATTCATTGGACAACAATCTTCGGAATCCCAAAGTACATAGGTCATCATGGAAATGATACATGGATTCAAGCACGATTTGGAAGAAACATCATTATGAAACCAGGAGATGCCGATCATATATATGTCTCAACAGATTGTTGGGGTCCATATCCAAGATCCCAAGTTTGGGAAATAACAAATCCCTTTGCAGATACAACTGTAATATCTACAACTCAACTAGTGTTATGTTAGGCATAAATTGACGGATATAATTTTTTCAGTTTTATCCTTGCATCTTTTGTTGTGAACTGCCAATTGATTTTACATTTTTTATTATTTCGGTCCTCTTGCCAAGCAGAGACCTCTTCTTCGACTTCCTTTATTTTTGAAATGTGCCTGTTCAGGCATTGCCCATTCAAAACATGGAGTTCAATCTCAGCCATGTTTAGCCAACTGCCATGTTTTGGTGTATAGACAAATTCAATTCTATCCCATAATCTCTTCGCTTCTTTGGGTTCAAATGTTTCATAAAAAGCTGCCGGGACATGCGTTTTAAAATTGTCCATGACCAATGTGATTTTTTCTGCCTTAGGATAATGTTCAGTGACTATCATCTGGATAAACTGAGCCCATTCCTTCATGGTTTTAAATTCAGTTATCTGAGTGAATCGTTTTCCTTTTAATGGTTCATTCGCCATAAAAACATTAACAACTCCATGTCGGACATATTCGTAGTCGACTCTGGCTTCTCTTCCAGGCTTAATCGATTGGCCCGGCCGACCCTCTTCAATCAATTGTTTTGGTGACTCATCCATACAAATCACTGGGTTCATTGGATCATAGGGTCGTTTATATACATCTAAGACTCGCTCCATGTTGGCAACAAATTCACTGCTCTTTTCCGGTGGGATTACCCAACCTTTGACTTTCCAAGGCTTAAGTTCGTTTTTTTTAGCACCTCTCTTACTGTTACATAGGAGATACTTTCAACATACTTGAGCTCAACCATTTTATCGGCCAATAGTCGTAGTGACCATTTGGCATATCCTTTGGGTGGCTCGCCACAACACAGTGTAATCAATTTTGCTTCAACTTCTCCATCGACCTTTCTATCGTAGACTCGGCTTGTTGGACGTCTTTCAAGAACTGCTTCCATGCCTTCCTCTATAAATTTCTTTTTAACCCGGTCTATCGTTCTCATGCCTATGCGTAAGACTTTAGACATTTGTTCATTGGTCACTTTCTCAGAAAATTTTCCTTCATCACAGTTTAATAAAATGTAGGCTGTCCTGAATGTCTGAGAAGTGTGAGAACCTTTGTTTATAATACCTTTAAGTTCTTCAACTTCGGATTTTGTTAATTTTACAGTATAATGTATCATGGCAGGGGTTTTCTGCAAAGATACAACAAAATTTAATTATACGTCATATTACACTTAACTTAACACTAGTATATCGGTTATGATCGGGACCTGGGTTCTGCCACTATGGATTAATTACATTGGTTTCGTGGCTACCGGGTTCCTCTGCGGATGGTTGTGGTGGCTTTCGTTCAGGAAGTCGGGGGATTCAGGGAATTACATTACA
>CAIJYT010000196.1 GCA_903824935.1 uncultured Bacteroidales bacterium
AAGTTTGATCTGAAGGTAATCCCTACCTGGGATGGTTCTTCAGCTTTTCAGCAATCGTAATTCCGCCCTGCCCCATGTTCTCATATGGGTTCTCTTTGATAAAAATTACAAATGCATCTTTGGGGATGCCTGTGATCTCGACAGAAATTCTCGTGAATTCTTTGATCATTTCCTCTTTTTTATCAGCTGGAAGGAAAGGTCCTTCAAATGTTATTACCGGCATAATATAAATTTTTGACTGTGGATTTCATCCTCCAAAATTACTGAAAATTTGAACTGCTGCAGGCAGCCGGGCAGATCTGAACTTTCTCCGTATTTTTGCATTTACAGCAGGGAAAGTGCTTGGAAAATAATTCGCCGCAGAACTTTTATTTCTACCTTAGCACTGATACCAATAGCAGGAGCAGCTATGAAATTGAATGAACTCAATAACCTTACATCGTCCTTCGGCAGCACAGACTTAATGCCTGTGCTGTTCGTAGGGCATGGCAGCCCGATGAATGCCATCGTGGACAACATTTTCTCAAGAACCTGGATGGAACTTGGGAAAACTCTGCCTAAACCCGAGGCCATCTTAAGCATTTCAGCACACTGGGAAACCAGGGGTGTGTTTATCACGGCCATGAAACAACCCAGGACAATCCACGATTTCGGCGGGTTCCCCCAGGAATTGTTCAACGTACAATATCCGGCTCCCGGTAGCCCCGAGCTTGCAAGTGAAACCAGAAGCATCCTAAAAAAAGCCGAAGCCGGACTTGATCAAAGCTGGGGGCTTGACCATGGTACCTGGAGCATTTTAAAGCGGATGTATCCTTCAGCCGACATTCCCGTAATCCAGCTTAGCCTTGATTATTCCCAGCCTGCAAGGTTCCACTATGACCTTGGCAGGGAACTTGCCCCTTTGCGCAAAAAAGGAGTTCTTATCATTGGAAGCGGCAACATGGTTCACAACCTCCGAATGGTGGCCTGGGACAAACTGGATGAACCAGGGTTTGGATATGACTGGGCTATTGAAGCCAATGAGAAAATGAAAAGGTACATCCTGGATGGGGATTACAAAGCCCTCATCGATTACCGCTCACAGGGAAAAGCCTTCGATCTCTCTATTCCCACACCTGAACACTTTCTGCCGCTTCTTTACACGCTTGCATTGAAAGAAGAAAAAGATCAGATCGAATTTTTCAACGACCAGGCAGTAGCGGGTTCGCTAAGCATGACTTCATTGAAAATAAATAAAGGATAACACCTGGTTCCGGATGTTCAGGCTATCTTCTTACCTGCCCCAGGCCCGGGCTTCAGGGAATGGATCTCTTCAACTTTAACAACAGCAATAGCGCGTGGTTTTGGCATTCCAATCCTGGCAGCCATTGCAGCCCCCTGCTCATATAACGGCCCGCTTTCCTGCAAGGTGGCGGTTCCTAAAAACCTGTACCCGTCGATGATCTCACGGTTTACTACGGATACGGCAACTTTGGATCCGCGTTTGATATTAGCATATGTTGCGCCGCCTGTTCCTTCGGTAAAAATCAGCGAATCGTCTGACAGAACCCGTGTTGAACGTTTCGGGGCTACATTGGGGGTTCCGTCTTCATTGACCGTCCCTACAAAACATTGCTGCGTTGCAACCATGTCCTTCATTTCCTGGGTAAGTGTTGCCATAGCTTAAGATTTATGCAAATATAATACTGACTGATAAATTACCAATCTGCCTGTGTTAATCTTTGACCCCGAAGCAGAACAGGTGATGCTGCCCCCTCACAAAAAACAGTCCCCCGCTGATGGCAGGAGTTGACATGCAGATCTCGTTCACAGGGTTTGAAGTTATCAACTCATATTCAGGCCCGGCTTGGATAACAAACACGCCGTTCTCCTCGCTGTTGCAGAAAATCTTTCCGTCGGCAGCCACGGGAGAAGCGCTGAATGCGCCTCCGCCTTTGATCATCTCCTTGTATTTCACTTCCCCTGTAGCCCCCTGGTAGCAAATGAGCACCCCGTTGTTGGCCAGGGTGTACAGGTAGCCATTATATGCCAGAGGTGTCGGCATATAGGTCCCTCCCTTTTTCTTTCTCCACTGAATGAAATCTCCTGAGTTCAGGCTGTCGGGGATAGATATATTGCCTTTGCCCCCTGGTTTGATGGCATACAATGGAAAAACCGGGGGGTAGCCTGCTGTAAAAAAAATCAGGCTGTCCATGAACACCGGGGTAGCCACGGTAATCTCCGAGTTGGGCGACAACCTCCACAGTTCTTCCCCGTTCGAAGGATTGTATGCACGTATGAACCTGGAAGCATTGGTCAGCAGCTCATCCCTGTTCTTCCCGTGATACAGGGTTGGGGTGCCCCAGGAAGATATTTCATCCCGAACTGACTTCCACACCTCATTGCCGGTTTTCAGGTCATAGGCGGCGATAAAAGAATTGGCTGATCGGTCGCACTGAACGATTACTGTATTTCCATAGATAACGGGAGAACTGGCAGGGCCCCACTGGGTGTTTTCATTGTAGAACCACCCGGCATCGAGAATGCCAAGGTCTTTTCGCCATAGCTCTTTCCCGCTGAGGTCATAACAGATCATTCCTTCGGATCCGAACAAGGCCACCACGTATTTACCGTCGGTGACAGGTGTGGCATTGGCCTGTGATCCTTTAACATGCCGTTTCACGCGGGGAACTCCCTCATACGCTTTTCTCTCCCATTTGATTTTCCCGCTTTGTTTGTCGAGGCAATAGATCTTCCATATATGGGATGAGCTGTCATTGGCAGGTTCCACGTCTCCGAAAAGTCCTACCCGGTATTCAGAAGCAGTGTCGCTGCTCTGGGCTGTAACCAGGAAAACGGAATTTCCCCAGATTATAGGTGAAGCGTGGGCAAGCCCCGGAATATATGTCTTCCACTTCAGGTTCGCATCTTTTTTGGCGTCCCAGGTTACCGGCGGGTGCTGCCCGTCGGCAATACCGCAGGCCTGGCTGCCCCTGAACGATGGCCAGTTGGCAGGCTTCTCAACTTTGGCATGGTCTTCGGCGACAACAGGCTTAATGCCGCTTTTCTTTGCCTGGTCAACTGTTTTTATGTATTCGGATGTCCGCCCTCCCTGGTTCAGGGCGATCCCGGTGATCTTACCTGCAACCCGCCTCACGCTTATCGTAACAACAGGAAAATCAGCAAAAGAAAAGGTGCTGTCGGTAAGATAATTCAGGCGGTATGCAGGGGATCCGTCAAAGCTGGCGGTCAGCGTCTCATCGGTGAATGCCAGCTCGGCCTTGCTCATCTCCTTATTTACGTATTCTCCTTTGAGCGTTTCATCAGGCTTTCCGGCAGGCTGATGTTCTTTTTTTTCAGGCATTTTTGCTCCTGCTTTTTCCAGTGATGAAACGAACTTCTCATTCTTTTGTGCAGTGGCATTGACAAGGGCAAGGGATAGGATCGAGTCATTTTGTTTCACAAAACCCAAAGCCAGCTTGAACATTACCGAATCATTGCTTCCTACCGAATAAAGCAGCAGATCCCCTGCCCCCGGGGCTCCTTTGTCGAGCATCACCTTCACCACTTCGCTGAGCCCGTTTGAAGCGGCGCCCATTAAAACATCTTCATTTTTTACATCTCCTCCATGGTTGATCATGCTGATAATGATCCTGCTGTTCTTCTTATAAATGGCCCATCCGAGGGGTGTCTCGCCATAGAAAGAATCCTTCAGGTTCGGATCGGCGCCACGCTCCAGCAGCAGGTTCACCGCCTCCAGGTTCCCTTTATCCGAAGCAAAGGTCAAAGCGGTGACTCCATAATGATTTTTTGTGTTCACATTAAAACCTTTATCCAGGAATCCTTTCAGTGTCTTCAGGTCGTTTGCCCTGGCGGCATTGAAAAATAATGCAGTGCTGTCCTGGGCCTTCAAACAACTTACCGGCAGCAGGAAAGCAAAAACAAACACAAGATATTTATATCGCATAGCAGGAGATTTGATTCTCAAAGATAAATGAAGATTTGCAGATTTACAATGAAAAGATATTTGCCCGGATGCCGGCTGTTTGCGCCAAAAAGGGGCATCCCTTGTCTTCTTCTTCCATTATCCGCCAAAATACCCAATGATGAGTACTGATTAAATTTTTATAGCTACTTTTAGCACTTAAATTTGTTGACTTATTAATACGAAGCTGATGAGAAAAGTTATACCCTTCATTGTTGCACGCATGTTTTGCTGTAACATGACCATACTGGCCCAGAATAAAGACGGCGCCATCAAGGTCCCTGATACACTTGACACTCCCTACGTTAAAATAACAGGTGTTGAGGTCACCGGCAACAAACTCACCAAACCTCAAATCCTTATCAGGGAGCTTGACTTCAAGGTCGGCGACAGCCTTGCTACATTTCAAAAAGGGGAAAAGGTAAATTTCAATGAACGGAATTTCTACCCCGGCGATTCCAGCGAGCTGCGGCAGAGGATGAATTACAGTCGTGAAAACCTAATCAATACCAAGCTTTTTCTCAATGTCAACATCTCACTGAAAAAGATCAGCAACAGTGATTACACCCTGCTGATCGATGTGACTGAACGGCATTACTGGTGGTTGTTCCCGATTGCAAAACTCAACGCCCCCAACTTCAATGAATGGTTGCGCGCCCCCCATTGGGAGGATCTCAGCATGGGGCTTTTCTTCAGCCACAACAACCTTTTCGGGCTCAATCACCAGACTTCGATTATCGTCTTACTTGGTAAATCCTGGGCCATTGTGGCCGGTTACAAGATCCCCTGGATCGGTAATGGCAAGAAAATCGGGCTATTGCTGGGCGCGGGGTATTCAAACCTGTACACGGTGGAATATGCCTCGGTTGATAATAAACGCCAGATGCTGTATGCACCCAACAGCCAGCAGGTTGTAAAACTTACAGCCAAACTGACCCTGAGGCCGGGCCTGTACCATTACGGAACGATACAGTTGACAGGGCAGTATGTTGCCATATCCGATTCAATGTATAAGCTTGACTCAACTTACCTGGCAAAAAAGAAAAATGTCAATACATCCCTCAGCCTTTATGCCGATTATTATTATGATTCCCGTAACAGCCATACTTACCCCCTCAAAGGGAACATGCTCAGGGTATTCATCAACAAGGTCGGTCTCGGGCTTGTTTCAAAAGACATCGACCTTTTCTATTACGGGATAGATTTCCATTTTTACCAGACTATCAGTCGTAAATGGTATGTCGCCGAAATGGTGAAAGCCGAAAATGCGGCAGGGGAAAACGCTCCTTACTACTACCAGCTTAACATGACCCAGGGAAAGGATTTCATCCGCGGCTTCGACCTCTATACACTGAAGGGTGACCAGATGTATTTTTGCAGGAATAACATCAAATACGAGCTAATCAAACCATCCATCAAAAAAGTCAAGGAAGGCCAGGAAAAGAATAAATTCAAAGCACTTCAATATGCCTTTTACCTGAATGCCTTTGCCGATGCAGGTTACTGCGTCAATAAATTCACCGACGTGAATCCTTATAACAACAAACTTCTGATGAGCTGCGGCCTGGGTATTGATTTTGTTACCTATTACGACCTGGTGATCAGGTTTGAATATGCTTTCACTTCCATAGGGACCAACGGATTTTTCTTCGGTTTCGGAATGCCGATCTGATGTTTCTTTTCCTGATGATAATGTATGTGGATGTCCGTTCAGAAAGCCTCCTGGGCTGAAAAGTAAAGCCCGGGCATTTGTTCCCCGATTGTGAAATCGATAACGATGTTCGTCCTGCTTTTTTTTGAAGCCATGATGCGGAGCCCGAATCCTGCTGCCGGCCTTAAGAATTTGAATAACGGAACACCCTGGTCCCTGCTCGAGGCAGTAGATACATTTGTAAAGACAACACCACCGAGTACCTGTGAACAACGGCTTATAGGGAAACGGTATTCCATTTCTCCATAAACAAGGTTTTCGCCCCTCCATCTTCCCTGTATGAACCCTCTTCCCGAAGAATTCATCTGGTCGAAACCAGTCGCCCAAAGATCGAAATAAGGGATTTCGCCCGAAACCTGGAACCCGCCGTAAAGCCAGAATGCCAGGAGGTGGCGGGGTAGTTTCTTTTCCAGCCCCACATAGGTGCGGAACTCAACCCATAACTGGGAACCGTCCTTTGTGCTCCCCAGCCAGGTCTGGTTCACCCTGTAATTAATAGTAGCATAATATCCCTTGTAAGGGTTTATCAGATTGTCCCTGGTATCATAAACAAGATTCAGGCTTAATCCCGACGATACATAGCCCGTGGGGTTAAACCCGTGCAGCTGGCAGTAGGCGTAATGCGGTGTGATCCATGGGTCGACAGTATCCAGCCTGAGCCCTGTATCCTCGATCTGGTAATGGTAATCGAGATGATATCCGACACCGGCATAGAGATCTTTCACTATCCTGTGTGAAAAAATTTCATGGATCTTCAGCCAGCGGTATTTTACAGTGAACGATTCGTCCCAGTCACGGTTTCCAGCTGTGTCGCTCAGCCCCGGCACAATCGGTACGGGGTCATTGTAACCCGTTCCAAGCCCGTATGTAGGCAGCACATAATAATAGTAACGCCAGTCACCCTGCAGAAACCAGCTGTTTTTATCGGTATAAACATTGCTCTTAAGCTGTACAAGTTTCTGATCTTTCGAAGTAAATTCTACTGTTACCGAAGCTGCCGACTGATTGGTTTCCCTTGATTTTCCCATATACCACGAAAGGCTGCCTCCAGCACCCAGCTGCACTCCCTTGGTGGGGGAATATGCAATATAAGGCAGGAAGAAAAAACCCAATTTCCTGGTCGTATCGGGCGGCTTTTCCGCTTTATGGAAAATCACCTCAAAAACATCCTTAGGCTGGCATGGTTTTTTTTGTTTGACCAGGGTATCCGCCTGCTGAGCCGCGGCTGTCGCACCAAAACCCAAAAGAAGAAATATAAAGATCTTAAGCGTTTTAGCTGACATTAATAAAAAGGAGAGTTAAACATGTTTAAAACAGGCAGCAAAGGTAAAACAAATTGAAATCCCGGGGCAATGATGACAGGGGAAATTCTTAGGGTGTTCAACAAAGCACCAGCGAAGCGGCAAGGCCTCCTTCGGATGTCTCTTTGTATTTTGAATTCATTTCTTTAGCGGTCAGTGCCATTGCTTCAATGGTTGTGTCGAGGTCAACCTTGTGCTCCTCAGGTATCTCTTCACTTGCAATGCAATAGGCTGTCCAGGCTTTTACAGCGCCGAAAGCACAGCGCTCAATGCAGGGGACCTGCACATAACCTGCTACCGGGTCGCAGGTCAGGCCAAGGTGATGCTCCAGGGCCGATTCCGCAGCATTGGATACAACCCTCGGTCCCTCTCCCAACGCCTGGGCTATCATTGCGGCAGCCATTGAAGAGCCCACCCCTATCTCGGCCTGGCATCCCCCTTCGGCACCCGAAAGTGTCGCATTGTGTTTGCAGAGGTAACCAATGGCGGCTGCAGCAAGGAACCCTTCGCGTATCTTCCTCTGGCTGATGTTGATATCACGCAGGGCTTTGACCACCGCGGGAATGATGCCGGCCGAACCTGCCGTAGGGGCAGTCACTACAATATGCCCCCTTGCGTTTTCCTCGGCCATTGCAAATGCATAGGATGAGATCTGCGTGATTGCCCTGCCGGGATTTGCTTTTTTCGTTTTGTGCAGGTTGCGGTTGATTGTTGCCGCTTTACTGCATAAATGAATAGGCCCTGGAAGCATGGTTTCTGTTTTAAGGCCATTGTCAACGCCCCGTATCATAACTTCCGTAACCTGGTCAAGAAACTCCAT
>CAIJYT010000197.1 GCA_903824935.1 uncultured Bacteroidales bacterium
ATAACCCTAACAATTTGCAAAAGTAGGATTTAATCGTTCACCAAAAAAAATATCTCCTAAAAGATTTCAATTCTTTATGACAACTATATACATGAAGATATGGGGGGATCAGTTTATTAACATACCGGGATTAATTTTCTTAAGGCCTGGTTGCAGGATTTCAAGGTTTTGAGGTGTAATTACAAGCAACGCACCCTTCAATCATCCGAAATAATTAACATTATAATAATCAGCGGACTGCTCTAATATTTAAAACATTTTGTACTTTCACAAGGTTATAACAGGCGCATGTTTAATCAAAAATGAAAGTATGATACAAAAGACTCTCCTTTCCATTGTAATGATAACCTTTTTCGGCGCGATTGCTTTTTCACAGACTGCATCGGTAAAAATGCCGGATATGGTGCATGTTGAAGGCGGGACCTTCATAATGGGATACAACAGCGGTAGTTCCGACGAACAACCTGAACATAAAGTGAGTGTGAATAATTTTTACATAGGGAGGTTTGAAGTAACCTATGCGGAATTCCGAAGATTCATTGTCGCCACAGGATACATCACCGACAGCGATCAACCCGATTCTGTCAGGATGAAAAATGGCTTGCCACACAGGTCTGTAAACAACGGAACCTGGGACAAGAACGCTAACGGATCGATGATCCCCCTTGCAGATTCATTGAAACCTGTTGGTAACATCAGCTGGAACGACGCCGTGGCCTACCTGAAATGGCTTTCAAAGATGACAGGAAAAGAATTCCGCCTTCCAACCGAAGCCGAATGGGAGTTTGCAGCTAAGGGAGGAACAAAAAGCAAGGGATACAAATATATCGGGGGAAATGACCTCAACCAGGTGGCCTGGTATCTTGGGAATTCCGACCGCAGGGTACATACCGGCGGACAGAAACTGCCAAACGAACTCGGAATATATGATATGTCGGGGAACGTGAGGGAATGGTGCAACGACTGGTACAGTGAGTTCTACTACAGGGTGAGCCCCGATTCAGATCCTCCCGGTCCGGCCGCAGGATCAAACCGCGTCATTCGAGGAGGCAGCTGGGGAAGCGACGGAGCCAGGATGAGGGCGTCATACAGGAATAAGGAATTTCCTTACAGTGCAGTACGCGATTATGGTTTCCGCCCCGCTATAACCGGAGAGCCCGTGAAAAAGCCGGAGGTGGTTGAGCAAAAACTTCCTGATCCCATGCAGGACCTTGATTCCAAAGGCTATATCGACATTTACGGGATCTATTTCGACATTGGCAAGTCGGTTGTAAAACCCGAAGGCTATCCAGTGATCGAACAGCTGGTAAAATTCATGCAGGACCATCCCAAAGTAAAGCTGCTAATCGAAGGACATACCGACAATACCGGCAACGAGGCTAAAAACCTTACTCTTTCCGAAAACAGGGCTAAAAGCATCAAAGCCGAAATGGTCAAACGGGGTATCCCTGCCGACAGGATTGAGACAAAAGGCTTTGGTTCATCCAAACCCATTGCAGACAATAAAACCGCAGCCGGCCGGACCCAGAACCGAAGGGTAACGGTTAAAAAGCTGTAGTTCGAAAATAAAAATGATGAAAACACTGGTGCTTGCAGCTTGCCTGTTACTGTTATTTATCACTTGTCATGCTCAGCCAGGGCTTTCAGCAAAAGTACCTCCGGATTCACCAGCCATCGTAATGCTCAGGGGAAACTCCCTGAGCATTATTTATAACGGGCAAACCATACTTTCAGCTACCATTTCCAACGATCCTTCCAGTTTTTACTTCAGGGAGGTCAAAGACAGCGTGGAAGGTAAAATCTTCCATGCTTTCACCATTACATCCGGCGACGGCAGCAAGCTTGCGCTCGAAGGTACCATTACAGCAAGCGGGCAGTCCTTTCCCTGCGAGGAGAACAGGGCTACCGGTAGCACCTTTGTGCGTCACTCTGTTGGATTAAGCCACAGCCGCCTGAACAGGGCTGTTTATGACAGAGCCGGGGACTGGTCGCTCTCAGTTGAACAGGCAGTAACAGTTATAGTCCCCCTTGCTTCATCTCCCGAACAAAACACTTACCAGATCAATGTTACAGGCAGGGAGATCTGCTTCCTGTTTATGCCTCGCTATTACCAGAAACACCGGGGCCTTTCGTACTTCGAGCCCTGGAACTACAGGGTATGGTCAAAGCCTGTCGTGGGTTGGAGTTCATGGTTTGCTTATTTTGATAAGGTGACTGCCGATGATGTGATGAGGACTGCGGATGTGCTGAGTGAAACCCTTAAACCTTACGGGCTTGAATATATACAGATCGATGATGGCTACCAGCAGGAAACTTCTTACCCCGAAAAATGGACGAGGACCAATGAAAAATTTCCAGGCGGACTGCCCGCACTTTCAAAGTATATCAGCGATAAAGGACTGAAACCAGGGATCTGGACCAACGTCGCATTTTCGAATAAATCATGGGCCTTTGGCAACCGTACGCTCTTTGTAAGGGATACGAATGATGAACCGGTTAAAGGTCGCTGGATTGGTTATGTGATGGACGGTTCGAACCCTGAAACCCTCGAAAAACTGATCAGGCCGGTCTACAGTAATTTTAAAGAAACCGGCTGGAAGTATTTCAAACTCGATGCCCTTCGCCATCTCAGGTATGAAGGATATAACAGCAATACAGGGTATTTTATCAAAAAAAAGACCGACCGTGTGGAAGCCTTCAGGAACGTGGTGAAAGCAGTGAAAAGCGAAATCGGAAAAGATAATTTTCTCCTGGCCTGCTGGGGCATCAGGCCTGAGCTGATCGGGATCGTCGATGCCTGCCGCATTGGCGATGACGGCTATGGGATGAGGACACTGACCCAATACAATTCCTTTAATAACGTCATCTGGCGGAATGATCCCGACCATATCGAACTGAAAGGCAGGATGGCCTATGCCTCATGCATGGTCACTTCCATGACCGGCTCACTGTTCATGCTAACCGACAAGCCTGAAGTATACAGGACTCCCCTGGTGGAAGCTGCCATGAGGGCCATTCCTGTGCTTTTCACTCTTCCCGGGCAGATCTATGATGTTGATCCTTCCGCTTCAATGTACCTCGACAGGCTTGGATCGGAACTCAGCGGTTCCGGTGTGCGTGTGTTTGACGCCCGCCTCACATCTCCATACACAGACTTTCTTCTTGAGATAAACAAACCCTATGAGAGCTGGATGCTCCTGGGACGCACCGATGAAAGCCGGGAATCGGTAAGTTTTGCCGAACTCGGCCTGGATCCTGCAAAGGAATACTTTGTCTTTGAATTCTGGACCAAACAGCTTACAGGGAATTTCATGAGGGAATTTCACATGGGGAAAATTGATCCGGGATACGGTTGCCAGCTGTTCTGTATCAGGGAAAAACAAGACAATCCTCAGTTGCTGGCCACCAACAGGCACATTTCCTGCGGGGGGCTTGAACTGGAGGCGCTTAAATGGAATACAGGTTCTTTATGCGGTAAAAGCATGGTTGTGGCTAACGACACTTACACCCTGTACATCTATGAGCCGGTTGGTTCGGTTTTCACCGGTTTTAAATGTGAAGGCGCAGACCTTATCAATAATACTACTGATGGAAAAATGCGTGTAATCAGCATTAAATCCTCATCAGGCAAAACAGTAAGCTGGGCAATAAACTATAAATAGACCGGGCGCCGGATTCCCGACGCTCTCTCATCCTCAGTAAAAAAATAATTATTCCGTAGCATCAAGGAACTCTTCAGCATCCTCGTAAGCTTCTGTTTTACGGCCCATCAGGGGGAGAATTTTCCCAACCAGCATGCCGCTGGCGAAAGCAATTGCAATGGTTAAAACGATGCCCAGCAGCTGCTGTCGGATGTCAAGCCCTCTGACGATAGGCAAAGCCGCAAGACCCCCGAGCAGCCCGGGGAGCCCGTGGAGATTCGTCACCCCGCAGGTGTCGATGATCTTCATCAGCTTTTGCTGCCTTGACTGTATCACTGCAAAACCGAAAGTTGAAAGTGCACCTGCCAGAATGCCGATGATCACGGCTTCGGAATGGCTGGCATTTGCGCAGGCCGAGCCTATGGCCACACCGCCTGCAAGCGCCGCATTGGCGATATCGGCAATACTGACCTTCTTACGAAGGGCAACTGAAACAATATAGGTGGTGATGGTTGAACCACAGAGCGCGAGTATTACGTTTACGACGGTGGATGGCATTTGCTCAGGAGTCACAAGAGCCGCGCAGAAACTGGGCCAGAACACCCAAAGGATCATACTTCCAAGCATGGAGTAACGGTCAGACACTGCGTCACTCTCGATGGTCTTTTCAAACTCCTGCTTTGTAGTCATAGTCAGGGCAACCCCTAATCCGAAGATGGCGCCGAATGCATGGATCACGATTGAACCTCCGGTATCTACCACTCCTCCTGCTTTTACCAGGCCGAGGCCCCCGTTAAGAACAAGCCACTCATTGAACATATAGCAGGGGACGAACAGAATTCCCAGCAAAAGGTACTGCTGCATCTTTAAACGGCCCAACACTGCGCCTGCAGCAATCAGAAGGCTGGCGCCGCAAAACTCGCTGAGAATAAGCCTGCGGATGTCAGTATCGTTAATTCCCTCCCCGTTTTTGTTGATGAGCATGTACATCGGGATGGAAATGCTGACAAGGAGAAAAGTAGCAGTAAGAGCAGACCTTCCGTATTTTCTTACGAACACCATCAGAAATCCGAAACCAACAAGAAGCATAGCCATGATGTGGATTGCGCGGTTGTATTGCTGGTCATTGATGATCGCGGGTGCAAGGCCCTGGCCGAGGGTTTCAGCGGCATTAGACAGTGCCGGGTAAGCAGAGAATAAAACCAGTAAAGCAGAGACCTTGAATACTGTTTCTTTTTTCATGGGATATAATTTAAGAGTTATACTTAGACCGTTTTGAGTGATTTACGTAGTTTTCCGGGCGCAAAAGTATTGTTAAGTTTTTAACAAAAAAAGAATTCTTGTACTTTTGCCAAAACTTTCTCACACAAAACATCACTGACAAATGAAAAGAAAACTATTATTCCTCTTCATCACAATTCCTGTGATGATGTTGCTGCTCACGGTTTCTTGCAACAACAACCAATCAAAGAAAGCAGACAAGGTCGCCGCCTTTGAAGTATCCGGTATGGATACTGCCTGCAAACCCTGCGTTGATTTCGACGGGTATGCCAATGGCAACTGGAAAAAAAATAATCCCATCCCTTCCACGGAGGCTACCTGGGGTTCATTCGGCATACTGGAGAAAGAAAACCGGGAGGTGAAGATCAAAGGGATCATCACCGATCTTCTTTCCCAGAAAGATCCTGCAAAAGGAAGCGAAGCCCAGCTCATTACGGGTTATTACCGCTCCTACCTCGACACGGTAACCATTACCAAACGGGGCATCACTCCTATCACACCCATGACCGACAAGGTACTTGCCGCCAAAACTGCGAACGATCTCATCGCTCTTTCAGGTGAACTTTCACAAGTAGGTGTTGCTGGTCCGTTTGAAGCCTACGTTGCCGCTGATGACCGCCGAAGCAGCATGAATGCAGTCTTCCAGGCACAAAGCGGACTTTCTATGCGCGACCGCAACTATTACGAGAACAAGGATTCGGCTATGGTGAAGATCAGGGCTGAATTTGTGAAGCATGTCGACAATATGTTTGCAATGGCCGGCTGGAATGTGAAAGATGCCGGGAAGACGGTTCTCAACTTTGAAACCAAACTGTCCCTTATCCAGCTAAAGAATTTCGAGATGCGCGATCCGGTTAAGATTTATAACAAGATCCCGTTTACTGAGCTTCATAAACTTGCTCCCGACATCAACTGGGCCGATTATTACAACAACTACGGACTGAAAACCGATACCCTCGTTGTCCAGGACAAGAGCTACCTGAAAAACCTTGGACTGCTTATAAAAGCAACGCCTGTGGATGTTCTTCAGACTTACTTCCGCTGGCAGGTTCTGACAGCTTTTGCGGGTTTGCTGCCCCGTGAATTCAGCAAGGAAACTTTCCATTTTTACAGCACCGTCATGTATGGGGTCAAAGTACAGCGTCCCCGTGAAGAACGCGCCGTTATGATCGTGAACCGCAGGCTTGGAATGCCCCTGGGAAAACTCTATGTTGCCAAATATTTCCCCGAAACATCCAAGAAAAAGGTGTCGGAGATGATAGAAAATGTACGCTCGGTGTACAAAGAACGTATTGATAAACTGAGCTGGATGAGCCCTGCGACCAAGGAAAAAGCCAAAAAGAAACTGGCTGCATTTACCTGGAAGATAGGTTATCCCGACACCTGGAAAGATTATTCCAGCATAGACATACAGCCCGATAAACTGGTTGAAAACAGCATGAACATTGCATTATGGGAACATAACGACATGATCTCGAAAGCCGGCAAGCCGGTGGATAAAAAGGAATGGGATATGTCGCCCCAGACGATCAATGCTTACAACAATCCGACCAATAACGAAATCGTATTCCCGGCAGCCATACTGCAGCCTCCTTTCTTTAATCCCGATGCAGATGATGCCATCAACTACGGTGGGATCATTGCAGTGATAGGCCACGAGATGACTCATGGTTTTGACGACCAGGGTTGCCAGTACGACGGGAACGGGAACCTCAGCAACTGGTGGACTCCCGAAGATTCGAAGAATTTTACCGCTCTCGGGAAGAAGCTGGAAGATTATTTCAACACCATGGAAGTTACCAAAGGATTTAAGATCAATGGAAAGCTTACCCTGGGAGAAAATATCGCCGACCTCGGCGGATTGACCTTAGGCTACTATGCCCTTGAGAAATCCCTTGAAGGCAAGGAAAAACCCAAGCCTATTGATGGATTCACATACCAGCAACGCTTTTTCCTGGGATGGGCCCAGGTTTGGCGCGAGAATATGACAAACGAAAGCCTGATTAACCAGGTGCAGACCAACGAACATTCCCCGGCCCGCTGGAGGATCAACGCCACCCTGCCACTGATGAAGGAATTTGCCGACGCCTGGGGTTGTAAAAGCAGCGCGGCCGATACCATCCGGATCGTGATCTGGTAAAAACGACATGAAATAAACGACGGCGCCTGAAAGCGCCGTCGTTTATTAATACTACCTTTGCATATGCTTGGTAAAAAGTTGACAGTCCTTGTTGCAGAAGACGATAAAACAAGTTTCGTCTACCTGGAAACCATCCTTTCCAAGGTGGGTTTTAATCTGATCAATACCGAAAATGGAGAAGATACAATACAAGCGCTGAAATCTAACGACGAGATTGCAATCATATTGATGGATATAAAAATGCCGGGGATGAACGGTCTGGAAGCCACCCGGCAGATCAGGTCCTTCAACAAATCAATCCCCATCATAGCCCAGACCGCACATGCCTTTATTGAGGACAGGAACAAGGCCATTAATGCGGGCTGTAATGAGTATATCACTAAACCTATTGAAAGGGACCTGATCATAAAACTAATCCGGGCTTATACCAATACCTGAGCCCTGTTCTCCCTGGGTTTAGCGGCATTAATGCCGGGCCTGCCCCGCCATCTCCTTCACAGCTTTTATCAGAACATCCAGGTCGGCAGGGGTCGTATATACATTAGGAACGATGCGGCATCCATGCACCCCCGCTCCGTCAATCGGAGCACAATAGATATTGAACTTCTTAAAGAGTGTGTCGCCCATGTCCTGGGGTTTCATCCCCTTTATCCCCACATTCGCAATTCCACAGCTTCGATGGGGATCCGATGGAGTATTGATGATGACATCAGGCACTCCCTTCACCGCCGAAACCCAGTAATTCTTGAGATATCTCAACCGTTCTTCCTTCCGTTCAGGACCCATCTTCAGATAAAAATCGATGGCATCTGGTATTGTCAGGTCGGTATGTACGGGATGAGTGCCCGTGTGGTTCAGCCGGCGGATGTCATCCAGGGTTTTTCCGTCTTCGGCCAGCAGTTGCCAGAGCTTGGCGATATTCTCTTTCTTCACCCAGAGCAAGCCCGCACCCAGGGGATTGCTGAGCCATTTATGCAAGCTTGAACCGTAGTAGTCGCATCCCAATTCGGGGATAGTGTACCTGAAATGCGCCACAGCGTGTGCACCGTCGGCCATCACCTGCACCCCCTTGCTGTGGGCCATGTCGGCGATCTTCCTCACCGGCAGAATCTGACCCGTGATGTTGATCATGTGGCTCACCATAAGCAGCCTTGTCTTAGGCGTTATCGCACTGGCATATAATTGAACGATCTCTTCGTCGGAAGCCGGATCCATCGGAACAGAGATTATCTTGTTGACAACCCCGTACCTTCTGGCCACTTGCTTAAACATATCCAGCATTGCCGGGTAATCCTGTTCGGCCATCACCGCTTCGTCGCCGGCTTTCCAGTCAAAACCTCCTATGACCAGGTCAAGTGATTCAGTTGTGTTGCGTGTAATGATGACCTCATCGGCCGGACAGCCAAGTATGACGGCAAGTTTATCGGCCGCCCTTTTCTTGTTCTCAAACTGTACGGTTCGCATGTAGTATGATCCCTGCAGGTTGATCTCCCTCACATGACTAATAAATTTTTCGAGCGTCTCCTGGGGCATGAAACAATAATACCCGTTTTCGAGGTTGATATAATCAAGCTTGACACGGTAACCCTGCCTGAGTCCTTCCCAGAATTCCTCATCAGAGGCCAGCTCAAGAGAGGGTTTGCCCGAATAGGACGACAGCCATTCATCGAGGTTGAAAGTACCGGGCAAAGCGGCGAAACTCATCAGCCCGAGACTCTTAAGAAAAGTCCTTTTGTTCATATCCTTAAGGTTATTTTGATTTGATGGCAACAGCCTCTATCTCCACAAGCGCCCCTAACGGGAGTTTTACAACTCCGAAAGTCGCACGGGCCGGAGGATCAACGGGATAATATTTACCGTATACGGTATTAAAATCCTTGAAATTGTCCATATCGCTGAGCATACAGGTCGACTTGACCACATCGCTGTAATCATAGCCTGCGGCTTTAAGCACCGCACCAATGTTTTTCATGACCTGCCCAACCTGCTCGGAGATACCCCCGTCGACTATTTTGCCGCTGGAAGCATCCAGAGGAAGCTGTCCTGAAATGTAAAGAATCCCGTTGACTTCCACCGCCTGGCTGAATGGCCCGATGGCTTTCGGGGCATCTTCAGTGTTGATGGTCCTCTTTGCTTTCACCGACCTGACAGCCTTGACATTAACAGAAGAGGCTGACTCCTGAGCATTAGCCGCAATCAGCCCTGTAAATATCATACATACAAATAAAACAGCAAGCTTTCGCATAGGTAGTATTTTGTGATAAAATTAATTTATTTTTCATAACCACCCTTATAGATCCTTTAAGCTGGCAATAAAGGAACAACCCTTTTTACCGGGACTTTTAAGCAGTGTGTTTCCAACCTTTATCTCATCTCCAAAATAGCCGGCAAGAAAGATATTTCCTTGTCCTGACAAAGCGATTCCCATGGCTTTATCATAACCGTTTCCCCCTATCTGGGCACCGCCCAGCATTTTTCCATCAGGCGAATATTTCAGGATGAAAATATCCCAGTCTCCAGTGGAACTGATATCAGAAGGCCCGAAAGTGAAGGAAGCAGTGAAATTACCTGCAACAAGAATATCTCCCTTGCTGTCGACTTCCATGGACTGAGCATGCTCGTTGCCTTTTCCACCGGACTGAACTGCCCATAATACATTCCCTTCTTTGGAGTATTTTACAAGGAAAAGATCATCAGAGCCCTTGCTTTTCATCTGCTTTTTATCAAACCAGGCAATCCCTGCAAAACTGCCTGTAACAAAAATATTTTCAGCCGAATCCACCGCTATTGCACTCAGGTTATTCTCGCCAATGGCCGATCCCCCTTTTTTAAGCCACTGAATAACCCCTTCGGTATTGTACTTGACCAGGAAAACATCTTTCGTATTAGTACTCGTAATGAAATTTTTATCAAATTCAGCCTTCCCTTCGAATATACCACCCACATATACATTGCACAGGCGATCAACATTGATCTCTGCAACCTGGTTTGAGCCTTCTCCTTCCCCTATCCTCCCCCAGCAAAAATCCCCTTTGCCTGAATACTTATAAATAAAAACATTTAGTTTCCCCCTTGGTTTGACGGTTTGTCCGCCAAGGACCAGGGGCCCCTTGAAAACACCGGAAACATATACATTCCCTTGCTGATCTGCACATACCGACTTGCCATAATCATCATTCGCGCCTTCCTGTTTTTTTACCCACAGGATATTCCCTTCATTATCATACTTTGCGAGGAAAAAATCCCTGGCACCTTTGGTTTTTAAAGCCAATCCTGAAAAATCAGCATCGCCTGAAACATATCCGGTGATGTATACATTGTTAAGGTTATCCAAAGCAATCCCGTAGGCCTCATCCGACTCGCTTCCACCTGCCTGCCGCAACCAGGCCGGGTTACCGTCAGTATCTATTTTCGCAAGAAAGATGTCGCTGTGCCCTTTAGAAAAAAGCTTAAGTCCTCCAATTGTTAAAGTATCAGAAAATCCCCCGGTTATATAGGTATTGCCGGATTTGTCAGCCGCTACAGAATTAACTATAGCTGTTGTTCTGCAGTTTATGGCCCTGGCCCAATCCCAGTGATATGACTGACCAAATGCCATAGTGTTTACAATTTTTACAAACACAAATAAAATCATGGTGATTCTGAGAGTTGTTTTCATGGTCTCACGTTTGTGTTTTAACGTCATCTATTGATAAAGTGTTTTACTGATTAATTAGAAAAACCCTATTCTTTATACTTTGTTTATAACGGATACCGATGCGGGGGATCAGTAAAGTCAATAACAATCGTGTTGCTGATTTTTCTTATTTTAGTCAGGAAATTCATACTGTTATCTATGAGGTCATTATCGTTTTTCTTTTGCTGCCTGATGGCATTGTCAGTATTTTCCGGCTGTAATTGCAGCAGGGATGGACAGGCCGGTTTCCGTACACTGCAGTGCAGGACCCAGAAAGTGGAATGCCAAATCCAGCCATCCGAATTATTTGACACCGTGTTGATTTTTCATGGCAGTAAACTGGGAATCAGGTGCATAACTGAATGCACCGGGGAATTCCTTATCAATGACACCATCAATGATACACTTGTCAAACTATACAGGGACAGGCAATTCAGGTTTATCATCACAGGGGATCAAACCAAAGGATGTATTGTCACAAAAAAACTGTTCAGGAAGGATTATCCTGACCGCCTGATATTTGAAAAATCAGTTTTGGCCTTTCCCCGCTTTGAAAAGATCGACACTTCCGAGAATGCCGTCATGATCCATGCCCGCTTCCTTTTCCCGAAGGGACTTGAAGGGACTGATGAATTTGACGATATATTTTTTGACATCAGGCCCGACGGAACAGTATTCCTTAAGAAGATCGGGTTATATCAGGCACCATCAACCAACGATTTAAACCCCTGACGATGAAACTGAAAACTCTCTTTATCATTGCGATCCCGGCCCTGATTTTTTTTCCTGTCATGCTTACCGGCCAGCAGCTCAGGCCTGGGTTCGATAAAGCAGAATACCGGGAAATGCTTTTGATCTCGGCAAGGACATCAGCTAATCCTGAATATTATAACAAATATCCGACGCCTGAGCATTTCAGGAAGATCTACGCATCGCCAGTGGTTGGCATGGATAACCGCTGGGACCTCTGGATCAGCGACAAATCCCTTGCAATAATAAGTATCAGGGGGACTACCGGGAGTTTTACAAGCTGGCTGGCGAATTATTATTGTGCCATGTCATCTGCAAAAGGTGAATTAAAACTTGATACGGATTTCACTTTTAAATATGAGCTGGCATCAAATCCTGCGGCTGCAGTCCATACGGGCTGGCTTATTTGCACAGCCTATCTTTCCAGGGATATCCTTCCCAGGATTGACTCCCTGTATAAAGCAGGGGTGAAGGACTTTATCATCACCGGGCACAGCCAGGGTGGTGCCATAAGCTACCTTCTCACCGCATACTTCTTGAATCTCAGGGATCAGAAAGTTCTGCCCGGCGACATCCGTTTCAAGACCTATTGCAGCGCAGCTCCAAAGCCCGGGAACCTTTATTTTGCTTATGATTATGAAGCCAGGACTCAGAACGGCTGGGCTTATAATGTAGTGAATTCGGCTGACTGGGTGCCCGAAAGCCCGTTTTCAATCCAGACCACCGATGACTATAATGCAGTCAACCCGTTTGCAGGCATCCGCCCGAAGATCAGAAAAATGAAATTCCCAAAGAATACCGTGGTAATGCATCTCTACAACGGCCTTGATAAACCTACCAGGAAGTCCCGTGATAACTTTGAAAAACACCTTGGGGTCAAGGTGTCAAAGTATGTGAAATACCAGCTTCCAAGGTATGTTCCCCCGGTTTACTATCACAGCAGTAACTATGTCCGCACAGGCACTACCATTGTCCTGCTTGCCGATGACAACTATTACAAGATTTTTCCTGGTGAAAACAAGGGAGTTTTTGCACACCATCTTCATAATGCCTACCTTTATCTTCTCGACCATTACAATCCAGGTGAATAATAAAAGGATATTTTACGTAATTTTGATTCATCTTTATATGGTTCCGCTTTGGTATAAAAAAATTTAAAGTGCGGAGTCAGCACTATAATCACTGACGATAACAAAAATGAAAAAGCTTCTCGTATTTCTCAGCATTGTCATGATGATCCCGATGTTCAGCTGTAAAAAAGACAGTTCCTCATCCTCTTCATCAACCGGGTTAAACAACCAGGACATGATCTCCTCCATATTTGTTGCGGGAATGTCGTGGAACACCCATACAAAAGAGGCAGCATCCACTGTGCCGATCAATATCCCTGTCGACAATACAGTGAACGGACCCAAAGGCGGCAATATTCATGTTACCGGAAGTATTACAGGATCGATGACCCTTGATGACCACACCCAGGCAGTTCTGGGCGGAATTATGCAGCTTGGGCTCACGGAAGCAATAAATTCGTATGCTTTCGTTTCAAACGGGAATACTTACACCATGAGTGGCGCCCCCTATATTTCGCTAACGGGCACTTTCACTCTTCTGCCGGGAGGGGCAACGTTCGGAACCGCTTCCAGCATGCAGATCGGAGGAGGGGTCCATGTCACCGGCCCTTCGGTTGACCAGACCATCAATATCAACATCACCATTGTTGTGAATACAAACGGCACAGGCGGTGATGTGAGTGGGACCATAGGCGGGAACCCTATCAATTTCCATATCTGACCCCCTGCACTTTCACTGCAAAATTTCATTGGTTGATAATATTCTCATGAAAATACGTTCATTGTTTTTTACACTGCTAATGTTAAGTGCGGTTCAGGCTTTCTCCCAGCAGAAAACATTCCAGGACACCCTGCTTGATCATATGTGCGGGAAATGGGTCCTCAGGGGGCTTATCGGGGGACAATCAACAGTGCATGATATAACCGCCGAATGGGTTTTGAACCACCAGTTTGTAATGATCAGGGAGGTTTCCCGTGAAAAAAATGAAAAAGGCGAGCCTCAGTACCAGGCTAATGTATACATAGGATGGGCCGAACCCACGGCTGAGTATGTTTGCATGTGGCTTGACGTATGGGGGGGATTCACGCCCGAATCGGTGGGCCGGGCCAAACGTCATTTTGATAAAATTCCCTTCGATTTCAATGACAGCAAAGGCGTTGCAAGTTTTCACACTACATTGGCATACGATAAAATAAGCGATTCCTGGTTCTGGTTGATGGATAATGACATAGGGGGGGCATTAAAGCCCTTTGCCCGTGTATCTCTTACCAGGAATTAGAATTTAGCTTACAGTTTCGGCAGATGCATTTTTTTTCACCACTTAACAGCATCATATGAGTTTAATGAGAGCAGTCCAGGTGAGTTCACCTGGGGCGAATTTTGAACTGATTAGTAAAGAAATCCCCGTTCCGGCGAATAATGAAGTACTTATAAAAGTGCAGGCATGCGGGATATGCCATGGAGATGCAGTCTCCAAAGAAGGACATATGCCTGGCGTCAAATATCCAATCATACCAGGCCACGAGGTGGTAGGGACGATAGAAAAAAAGGGGACCCTGGTCACAAACTGGAAAGAAGGGCAAAGAGTTGGAATCGGTTGGCACGGGGGACATTGTAATCAGTGCAGCGCCTGCCGCAGGGGCGACTTCGGATCCTGCGAGAGATCGCTTACCACAGGTCTTCATATCGACGGAGGTTATGCTGAGTACATGATAACAAGGCCCGAAGCCATGGTGAGCATTCCTGAAGAGTTATCGTCGACGGAAGCTGCTCCGCTGTTATGCGCCGGCAGGACTACTTTCGGGGCCCTGGTTCAGAGCGGGGCACTTGCAGGGGACCTTGTTGCAATACATGGCCTGGGGGGCCTGGGCCACCTGGCTTTGCAATATGCTGTAAAGATGGGATTCAAAACCTTTGTTTTATCCAGGGGTAAGGAAAAAGAAGAACTTGCATATAAACTCGGAGCACATAAGTATATTGATACCAATGCAGGTGATGCAGTGAAGCAGCTCATGAAAGAAGGTGGCGCAAGAGTAATATTATGTACCGCGCCGAGTGGCAAAGCCATCTCGGAACTCCTCCCCGGCCTGGGCCGCAACGGACAGGCAATCATTGTGACAGGCGCAAGGGACACTATGCAGATCCCCCCAGCTCTCCTGCTGGGAGGCGAACGCTCGGTCAAAGGCTTCGTTACAGGGAATATGGAAGATGCCATCTGGTTTAGCGTCCTAACAAAGATAATCCCCATGGTTGAGGTATTTCCCCTGGAACAGGCAGCATTGGCTTATGAAAAAATGATGTCGGCAAAAGTACACTTTAGATCGGTGCTGAAGATATCCTGATCAATGCGAGAATGTAAGATCAACCGAGATACTTATCCACAGTCAATAAAATAAATTCAGATGAAACTGACCAGACTCCTGGCATTCCTTTTGATTTCCTGCCTTTTCGTGTTCCGCACGCCGGGAAGCATGGCTGGCACCACAAATACAGCCCAGCTCAGGCTGGGTAAACCGGCGTCGGTAATGCTCACAGCCTACAGCACAACCCTGCTGGCCAACGGCCGTGATAAAACCCGGCTGCGCATTGCCATAACCGACAGTAATATGCATGAGATCCCGTCGGCAAAGGATTCCGTGACGGTTTTTCTCACGGGAGACGCAAAACTTAAGGCAGCCGACGGAAGCACCCTGGTTATGGATACCGACACTTCAGGCCGGCAATACGCAGTATGCGGGCTTGAAAAAGGGATATGCCAGCTGATATTTATTGCGGGGACCAAACCCGGCAAGGTGAAAATTGAAGCAAGATCAGGTAAACTATGGCCAGGGTCGCATGAGATCCATACCCTACCCTCGGGGTTCTCCATGAAAAAACCCACTGCAGACCAGATCCTTCCTGCCACCAAACCTGTTGGCAGGATGATAGGTGCAGATATTTCCTTCCTGCCTCAGATAGAAGACCAGGGCGGGAAATTCTCAGACAGCAGCCGGGAGAAAGATGCCATCAACCTCCTTCGTGATCATGGTTTTAATTACATACGGCTGAGGGTGTTCGTCAATCCTGAAAACAAGGATGGGTATTCTCCCGGGAAGGGTTATTGCGGCCTGAAATACACCCTTGAAATGGCTAAACGTATCAAAGAGGCAGGAATGAAACTGCTTCTCGATTTTCATTACAGCGATTACTGGGCTGATCCCCAGCAGCAGTATAAACCGAAAGCATGGGCAAGCCTGGATGTCAAAACCCTGAATGATTCTGTTAAAGCTTATACTACCAGGGTGCTGCTTGCACTAAAAAAGCAGGGCACCATGCCCTCCATGGTTCAGGTGGGGAACGAGATAAACCACGGTATACTCTGGCCCGAAGGCCATATAGGCAACCCCGACCAGCTTGCCGACCTGCTGAAATCAGGAATCGCGGGCGTTGAAGCCGTGGCCCCCTCAATGCCTGTCATGCTGCACCTTGCGCTGGGCGGACAAAACCAGGAAGCAGTATTCTGGCTCGATAATATGATAGCCAGGGGCGTGAAGTTCGATATCATCGGGCTCTCTTATTACCCACGCTGGCATGGAACTCTTGCCGACCTTAAGAACAACCTGGCTGACCTTCTGAAACGATATCGCAAACCTCTCAATGTCGTGGAGTATTCCGATTTTAAACGAGAGGTCCACGATATCATTTTCGGCCTGCCCGACGGAATGGGGAAAGGCGCCTGCATCTGGGAACCATTAGGCTGGAACAGCGGGCTCTTTGATAAAAACGGATCAACCACGAAGCTTATCAAGGTTTACGACCAACTCAATGTTAAATATTTGCGACCATGATCAATTTCGAAGCACTATTCAAAATATCCTACGGCTTGTATATCGTTTGTTCGGGAGATAAAAACCTGGGCAACGGTTTCATTTCAAATACCGTATTCCAGGTTACCTCTGAACCGGCAAGGTTTGCAGCCTGCTGCCATAAAAATAATTTCACCTCGGGATTTATTATGGATTCAAGGGCTTTTTCAGTTTCTGTATTGAAAAGGGATGCCTCATCGGAAATTTTCGGGAGGTTCGGTTATAAGAGCGGTAAGGATTTCGATAAACTTGCGGGGATGGATATCAGGTACGGCGATACAGGAGTGCCGGTGGTACTTAATGAAAGCATCGCATTCATTGAATGCCGGCTCGATCAGACCATTGATCTTGGAACACACCTGATGTTTATAGGAGAACTGGTAAATGCCGAAATCCTTGACAACACCAAAGAACCTATTACCTACCTGTATTACAGGCAGGTTAAAAAGGCTGTTGCACCCAAAAATGCGCCTACCTATATTAACAGGTCAAAATCTGAAGTGAAGCCCATGGTTCTGTTCAGCAAATACGAATGCCCTGCCTGCGGATTTATCTATGACGAAAGTGCAGAAAAAGTTAAATTTGAAGACCTGCCCGAGGATTGGGTTTGCCCTGCCTGCGGATGCGGGAAGACTGATTTTATAAAAATTTATCAATAAATATTTCAGATATGACAAAATCAATAAAAGGTACCAGGACAGAACAAAACCTGCTGAAATCATTCGCAGGTGAATCACAGGCCAGAAACCGTTATGAGTTTTTCGCAAGTGTGGCTAAAAAGGAAGGTTACGAGCAGATCTCAGCTATTTTCATAGAAACTTCAAACCAGGAAAAGGAGCATGCCAAACGGTTCTTTAAATTCCTTGAAGGCGGGATGACCGAAATCACCGCGATGTACCCTGCCGGCATCATTGGCACAACCAAAGAAAACCTGAAAGCAGCCGCTGAAGGTGAACATGAGGAATGGACCGAACTGTATCCTATGTTTGCTGAGGTTGCAAAAGAAGAAGGGTTTACAGAAATTGCCGTTGCCTGGCAGATGATCGCCAAAGTTGAAGCCGAGCATGAACGCAGGTACCTGAAACTCTTGCAGAATGTATCTGAAGACAAGGTATTTATGAAAGACGGAAAAGTGTGGTGGAAATGCCTGAATTGCGGATATGTTTATGAATCAGAAAAAGCTATGGAAAAATGCCCGGCCTGCCAGCATCCCAGGGCATACATGCAGGTACGAGAAGATAATTACTAAAAGAAGATCATGAATAAAAACATTATTTCCTTTTTTTTAATTGTATGCTTGGTGATGTCAGCATCCTTGCTTGCCGGCCAGGCTCCCGATGACAAGATGGCCGCCGACAAGGCGGCTTATGCTGTCAGGGTCAGGACTGTCTTCCTTAAAGCATGGCAATCATACAAAACCTATGCCTGGGGAATGGATGCCGCCAACCCCATCGCAAAGAAAGGCCATAACTGGTATGCCCAGAGCCTGCTCATGACCCCGGTTGATGCCTACAGCACCATGTGCATCATGGGCCTGGCCAAAGAAAAAGAAGAAGCCAAACAGCTGATATTCGAAAAACTTGATTTCAATAAGGATTTTGAAGTCCAGCAGTTCGAGATCACCATCAGGATGCTCGGGGGACTGCTGTCGTCTTACCAGCTCGACGGGGATAAACGGTTTCTTGACCTGGCGACGGATCTCGGGAACCGCATGCTTCCGGTTTTCAACTCCCCCACCGGGATGCCTTACCGCATGGTCAATCTTAAAACCGGCAAGGCATCGGGAAAATTGTCCAATCCGGCTGAGATAGGCACCATGCTCCTTGAATACGGAATGTTGTCGAGGCTGACCGGAAACCCGGCATATTACCAGAAATGCAAAAAAGGCGTTGTTGCATTATATGCTCTCAGGGGCAAGACCGGACTTATGGGCTCACAGATAGACGTTGAAACAGGTGAATGGGTCGACAGGCAGGCTCATATCAGCGGAGGGATTGACTCGTTTTACGAATATCTTCTGAAAGGCTGGCTTTTGTTCGGGGATCCTGACCTGAAACGGATGTGGGAAACTTCCAGAGATTCCATCAATAAATTTCTTTCTGATGATGCTTCTACAGGTTTTTGGTATGGTTGGGCTGATATGAATTCGGGAAAAAGGACATTGACCGAATTCGGTGCCCTCGATTGCTTCTTCGGTGCTGTGCTTTGCCTTGACGGAGACCTGGTAAGGGCCGCAAAACTTGATAAATCAATCCTTAAAATGTGGAATCTTTACGGGCTGGAACCCGAGGTGATAAATTATACGAACATGAAAGTAGTGTCGCCTTCCTATATTGTAAGACCCGAAGCGATTGAAACAACATATTATCTCTGGCATTACACAAAGGATCCTCAATATTTCGAAGCCGGGAAACACCTGTTTGAATCCATAGAAAAATATTGCCAGACCGATAACGGTTATGTTGAGATCAAGGATGTGCGCAGCATGGAAAAAAAGGATGAGCTTGAAAGTTTCTTCTTTGCAGAAACGATGAAGTACTGCTATCTTTTCTTTGCCCCGGATGAAGCTTTTAATCTCGACAAAGTTGTACTGAATACAGAAGCCCACCCCTTCTTCAGGGAAAAATAGCAACTTACCATTAATTTTTTCATATTGATATCCAGTCAATTAATAAATTTTTGAATTAATCTGGATTGCTGGACTATTATTTTACTTTATCTTTGACCGACCGTTCAGTCATAAATTATGTGCCCAAGAACAAGCAAGCAATTTGAGGAGATCCGGATCAACAAGCGAAGGCAGATCATAGACGCCTCCATTGAATGTTTCGCGACAACCGGGTATCATGCCTGTTCGATAAGTGATCTGGCCAGGCATGCAGGGATATCAAAGGGACTTCTTTATAATTACTTCAGCAGCAAGGAGGACCTTTTAAAAACCATCTTCAGGGAGATCATGGAGGAGATGATACTTCTGATCGACCCGGAGCATACCGGTGTGATGGACCAGAAAGTTCTGCAGGATTACTTTGACAGGCTACTGGTCCATCTGAAATCCAACCTTATTTTCTGGAAAATGCATTTGGCCATTTTCAGTCAGCCTGCGGTTCAACTGATACTCAGCGAGGAGATATTGGCTGCTTCCAAACAGCCACTCGACATGGTGGAAAAATATTTTATTAAGCAGGGATTTAAGAACCCGGCACTGGAGGTGGCATTCCTCAGCACCCTGATGAGCGGGATCACCTGGGAATATATTGCCGACCCTGAGAATTACCCGCTTGAACAGATAAAAGAACGAATTCTCAGTATTTATTCAACACCCCATCCACAGACAATAAAATGAAGAAAGCAATCCTCGCAATACTGATGTTTGCCGCCCTGTATAATGCGAATGCCCAAGGCCTGAGCGCAAAGGAGATCGTGCAAAAAGCCGATGACAAGAACCGGGGACTTACCAGCCAGGGTACCATGACAATGACGGTAGTAAGGCCCGACTGGAGCCGGACTATCACAATGAAAAGCTGGTCGAAGGGTAAGGATTATTCGCTGGTTTTGATCACCGCCCCGGCCAAGGACAAAGGCCAGGTCTTCCTGAAAATAAAGACCGAGATGTGGAACTGGGTACCTTCCATCGACAAGACCATTAAAATCCCTCCTTCGATGATGCTACAGTCGTGGATGGGTTCTGATTTTACCAACGACGACCTGGTGAAACAGTCGTCGATCGTGGTTGATTACTCGCATAAGTTGCTGGGCAAAGAGAAAGTGAGGGAGATGGAATGCTATAAAATAGAAATGATCCCATTGCCGGATGCCGCGGTGGTCTGGGGCAGGGTGATCATGTGGATCACAGTGACCGGCTTTGACCAGTGGATGACTGAGTATTACGACGAAGACAACAAGCTCGTGAACGTCGGGAATTCTTATGACATAAGGCATATGGGCGACCGTGACATCCCGACCCGGATTGAACTTGAACCAAGGAACAAAAAGGGCCAGAAGACCATTATGCAGATCGACAATATAAAGTTCAACATATCGGTAGACGAGGCTTTTTTCTCTCTCCAGAACATGAAAAAAATAAAATGACATGAGTGACCTCAGGCTGGCATGGCGTAACATATGGAGGAACAAGAGAAGGACCTTGCTGACTGCAGCCTCCATTTTCCTTGCAGTATTCCTGGCGCTGATAGTTCGTTCCCTTCAAACCGGCTTATTCGACAACCTGATCCAGATATCGATACAGTCGTACACAGGGCACATCCAGATACATAAAAAAGGATACTGGGACGACAGGACCATCGATAACACCATAGTTTACAACGATTCCCTGACCGCTGTTGTGAACAGGCTGAAGAATGTTGAAATAACCGTTCCCAGGCTTGAGTACTTTGCCCTGGCTTCCTCGGGCATGCAAACCAAGGGCGTCATAATAATAGGCACTGATCCGGTGAAAGAAGATTCACTGACCAGGCTTTCTTCGAAAATGGTGAAAGGGCTTTACCTTGACAGGACAGGACGGGGCGTGATAGTCGCAGGGGGCCTTGCAGAATTCCTCGGGCTTCATACCGGCGACACTCTTATCCTTATTGGCCAGGGTTTTCACGGTGTAAGCGCGGCGGGCAAATTCTCTGTAAGAGGGATCATCCATCTCCCCTCTCCCCCACTTGACAACCAGGTGGTTTATATGAACCTCCCCACGGCCCAGGATTTTTTCAGTGCCGATAACCGTATCTCTTCCCTGTCGATAAGCCTTAAGAAACCCGATGATATTGGCATGACCATGGGGGAACTGACATCCGCAGTCAACCTTTCAAAGTTCGAAGTGATGTCATGGGATCAGCTGATGGTAGAGATCATGCAGCAGCTTAAAGTTAAAACCGCCAGCGGTATGATCATCATTTCCATACTATACCTGATCGTGGGTTTCGGGATCTTTGGTACGGTGATCATGATGACCAACGAAAGGACAAAGGAGTTCGGGGTGATGGTTTCGGTGGGTATGCAGAAAAGCCGCCTGGCCATGATACTGGTGCTTGAAATGGTGTTTATCGGCCTAACCGGGGCGTTAAGCGGGCTTGCAGCTGCCCTGCCCATCATGGCCTGGTACAATTTTCATCCTATAAAACTCTGGGGGGCTATGGCACAGGCCTATCTCTCGTACGGGATCGAACCCTTGCTCCCCCTTGCGCTTAAATGGGGTTTCATACTTTCGAATTTCACTGCGGTGATGGTCATTGTACTTCTGACATGCATTTTCCCGGTACGCAGGGTATTTAAACTGAAGGTCGTTGAAGCCCTTCACAAATAAAGGAATTATGATTTTCTTGATTGCATTCAAAAATATCTGGAGAAATAAGGCAAGAAGCCTGATCGTGATTACCGCGGTCACGCTTGGACTTACAGGCGGGCTCATCGCTGTCGCCGTGATGACTGGCCTTGTTGAGCAGAAGGTAAGGTCGGTTATCAATACCGAGATCTCGCATTTACAGATCCATAGTCCCTCATACCTTAAAAATTCCGAGCCCAGGTTTGTGATCCATGAACCGGAAAAAGTCATGCAATTCATTTCACAGATCCCCGGCGTGAAATCGGTTTGCGAAAGGACACTGCTTACCGGTATGGCCGCTTCACCAAATTCTGCTGCCGGGGTCAGGATACTTGGCGTAGATCCGCCCCGTGAGAAAACCGTAACCAACCTTTATTCCTCCATACCAGACAGCAGCGGCGGTTGGTTCACAGGCAGCCGGAAAAACCAGGTGGTGATTGGCCACAAACTGGCCGAAAAACTGAAAGTCAGGCTTAAATCAAAAATCGTCCTCAGGTTCCAGGGGACCGACGGGAACCTTTACGAAGCAGCCTTCAGCATCACCGGGATCTTCGGAACTGCCAGTTCGGTGTTCGATGAAACCAGTGTCTTTGTTAAAAAAACCGACCTTGATGTCATCACCGGCGGCGAAAGCGGCATTCATGAGATTGCGGTCATGATGAAAGACATCAGCAGCATCCCGCTTATCCAGCCACAGCTGAAAAGAAGCCTGCCGGGCTGTGATGTGCAGAACTGGATAGAGATTAAGCCTGAGATGGGCTTGCTCACCTCTGTTATCGCAGTCGAGGTCTATGTGATCCTGGGGATCATACTGTTTGCACTGGCCTTCGGTATCGTCAACACCATGCTGATGATAGTTTTTGAACGCACCCGTGAGCTTGGAATGCTGATGGCTGTGGGGATGAGCAAAGCAAGGGTATTTAACATGATCATGCTGGAGACAGTTTTTCTCACTTTTATCGGCGGGGTCACGGGCATGGCGTTGGGTGCGGGACTGATCGCTTTCCTGGGCCATCACGGGATAGACCTTTCTGTTGTTTCAAAAGGCCTTTCGGCATACGGGGTGGACACAAAGATCTATCCCATTATTACGAAGGCATTCTATATCAACCTCACCATCATGATACTGTCCACAGGCGTGCTTTCGGCTATCATGCCAGCCCGCAAGGCCCTTAAGCTGAAACCGGTGGAGGCGATTAGGATAGAATAAGTAGCGAAATAGCGAAGTAGCGAAATATTGATTAATAATAACACCATGAATATTATAGAGATCAGGAACCTGAGCAAGATATACGATGAAAAGACAGTACCCGTTTATGCACTGAACGGCGTTGACCTGGCATTCAAAGAAGGTGAATTCACCTGCATTGTGGGTCCGTCGGGATCTGGAAAAACCACCATGCTGAACATGCTCGGCGGGCTTGACAGCCCCAGTGCAGGGGGGATACGGATAGGTGATACGGATATCACAAGCCTCAGGTCGAGGCAGCTTATTGATTTCAGGCTGAGGAACATAGGCTTCGTGTTCCAGTCATTCAACCTTATCCCCGTGCTTACTGCCAAAGAGAACGTTGAGTTCATCATGCAAATGCAGGGGATTAAAAAAGACCAGAGGGATAAACGTACCATGGAATTGCTGAATGCGGTAGGTTTGGCCGACAAGGTCAACACCAGGCCCGGAAAGCTTTCGGGCGGGCAGCAGCAGAGGGTTGCCGTGGCAAGGGCCCTCGCATCCAAGCCCAGGTTCATACTCGCCGATGAACCAACCGCCAACCTGGATTCCAAATCAGCCGAAAACCTTCTTGAGATCATGGAAAAACTTAACAGGGAAGAAAACATCACCTTCATTTTTTCAACCCATGATGCAAGGGTAGTGGCTAAAGCAAGGAGGGTGGTGACTCTCGAAGACGGCAGGATAGTTGCCGATGTTTCAAAGAACTGAAAAGCATTCATGCCGGGGACTTCAAGATATATACTGTTACTTCTGATCATTCTTTTAATGACTGTGGATTGCATTGCACGAGGCTCAGCCAGGGAACAAAATGACACCCTGGATGCTGCGCATAGCAGGGATAATGCAGTGACTCCTTCAGCTGACTCATCAGCAGTCATAAAAGAAAAAAACTGGTCGTTCAACGGCTATGTCAAAGACATGCAAACTGTGATCATCCATAAGATCGATGGGCCCTGGGTTACCGACAACCTCATCCACAACCGTAATAATTTCAAATGGAATATTTCGAAGAGTTTTACCTTCTGTCTTGAAGAGAGGAACCGCTTTTACTGGGGCGATATCATGGCCATCAGCCCTCAATATGCTGATTTTATCGCTTACGACAACGGACTGGTGAACATGTCTTGGAATATCGTTTCGGGGAAATCGTATGTATTCAACATCGCGATTGACAGGGTCTGGCTGGATTATACCCATGAAAAATTCCAGGTCACTCTGGGGCGGCAGAGGATCAACTGGAGCCAGACCTTTGTATGGAACCCCAACGATATTTTCAATACTTATTCTTATTTCGATTTTGATTATGAAGAAAAGCCCGGAAGCGATGCTGTGAGATTCCAGTATTTCACCAGTCCATCGTCCAAAGCTGAAATTGCGGTGAAGGCCGACAAGGACAGGAAGATCACGGCGGCAGGGCTTTACCGTTTCAATCACTGGAAATACGATTTCCAGGGGATTGCAGGGGTTTACACCCAGAGCGACCTTGTGCTGGGGATTGGATGGGCCGGGCAGATTGCCAAGGGAGGGTTCAAAGGGGAAATGAGCTTCTTTCAGCCTCTGAAAAATTTCCTTGATACCACCGCAGTATTCCTGTCGTCAATTGAATACGATTATACTTTCAGAAATTCCATCTTCATTCAGTTCGAGGGATTTTATAATTCGAATGCGACTAATTCGGCTAATGTGCTGATCAACCAGTTCAACCCCGGGCTTCTGAATGCAAAGAATCCTTTCCTTAACGGGTTTTCAATTTTTGCCAACATCTCCTACCCTGTTACTCCCCTGATCAGTATTGCACTGGCCGGTATTTACAACCCTTCAAACCTCATGTACTTCATCCTCCCCTCGTTTACAGTTTCCCTGATGAACAATCTCGACCTGTCGTTAATCGCCCAGTCATTTCAGTCGTATGATCCCGCGATTTACGGATCCTGCCAGACGTCCATATTCATCAGGCTGAAAGGATCCTTCTAAGCTGGCAATTAATTATTATCTTTGAAGGTATGAAGACACCTGGATGCTTTTTTAAAACAGCAGTTTTACTGCTTTTTCTTGAGTTCGGCCTGAATTTCAGCGTTTTTGCACAATGGAGCCAGCCCGTCAACCTTTCTCCGAATGCAGTATCCGCACTTCTGAATGAAAGCATGGGCCCCTGTATCGGAGTCAGCGGCACAACCATACATGTGGTCTGGGCCGACCGTTTCACCTCGAAAAAGGGGGCAATTTATTATACAGCCTCAGCAGATACAGGGTTAACCTGGAGCACCCCGGTCGCTATCACCAATATTAACGGGAATGCCTGGAATCCTGCCATTGCAGTAAACGGTTCAAACATACACGTGGTTTGGAGAGAGATTGACACAATTACCCAGCACCGTTCCTCCCATTATAAACATTCAGTGGATGGAGGGAGTTCCTGGGGGGCAAATGTCCTTCTTGACACTGCCATTGCCGATTGGCCTGCCGTTACGGTTTCAGGGAATATGGTTTATGTGGCAAACGATATTGTAACGTCGGCATCCCCTTACAACACTGAAATATTTTTCCTGAAGTCAAGTGATAACGGGACTACCTGGAGCACTCACCAGCAACTTACGTTTGCAACAGGCCGTTCAGAGGATGAAGCTATAACGGCCCGGGGTTCCCAGGTCCATATGGCCTGGAATGACAACAGGAGCGGGCGGATGCAGATTTTTTATAAACGTTCAACCGATTACGGTGCAAGCTGGGGCCCCGATGTTGTGGTTATACCACCATATGATTATGGGACCATGGTCTCTGCCAACGGTGCAAACATTGATATACCCTGTGCAGGAGCGGTCACGGGGCATTACCAGATACTTATGGCACAATCTTCCGACAGCGGCGTAAACTGGGGGACTCAGACGAATGTGACCAATGACACAGCTCATACTTTTTACTATCCTTACATGGTTCGCGACAGTAATGACATGCATATGACTTTTGTTAAATCAGGCGTCGGAGGCCAGTACCTGCATTCAGGTGACGGTGGAACCACCTGGGACAGCCAGTATAATATGGGGTTTTCAAATATCACACCGTTTATTGCATACACGGGTTGTGTATTGCATGTCATCATTCCCGACTCAGGTCATATCAATTACATTCGAAATCCAACAGGAAATTCAGGCGCACATTGTACAACTACAACAGGGGTATCCCCTCTTCCCAAAAGGGAATTGGCTGTCAGGCAATTTCCCAACCCGTTCAACATGCAAACAATGTTTGAAATTTCTTCTTCTGAAAATCCCGGGAATTTCGTCCTCGAGGTTTATGATGTATTTGGACGCAAGATCATCACATCTCTTTTCGGCAAGGACAAAACAATAATCATTGGCAGGGATAAATTACTGAGCGGAGTTTATTTCTACAGGGTAATTCAAAATGAGATGCTCATTGGCAGCGGAAAAATGCTTGCAGAATAGTATATATGAAACAGGTTCACTTTAAGAGACGTTAGAAATTAAGTAAAGCATGAAGATAAAACCAATAATCACAGGAACGACCGGGATGGTCGGCAAAGGAGTTTTGCTGGAATGCCTCGAAAGCGATGAAGTTGAAGCAGTGCTGGTGATCAACCGGAAACCGCTCGGGATGCAGCATCCCAAACTAAAAGAGATCGTGCATACTGATTTCTTCGATCTTTCGTCTATTGCCGAGGAAATGAAAGGATATGACAGTTGCTTCTTCTGCCTGGGAGTTTCCTCTGCAGGGATGCCCGAGAAAAAATACACCCGCCTCACCTATGATCTTACCTTTGCTTTTGCTAAGACCTTTATTGAGCAAAACCCCGGGTCGGTTTTCTGTTATGTTTCGGGGACCGGCACGGATTCAACTGAAAAAGGCAGGGTCATGTGGGCAAGGGTCAAAGGCCGCACCGAGAATGCCTTGCTGGCAATGCATTTCAAAGCCGCCTATATGTTCAGGCCGGGTTTTATTGAACCAATGAAAGGAATAACATCAAGCACACGCCTTTACCGGAACCTGTATATCGTCTTACGGCCATTCTTCCCTGTCTTCAGGGCTATGCCCAAATTTGCCACGGACACCGTCCGTGTCGGGAAAGCGATGATAGGTGTGGCCGTCAGGGGTTATAACAAGAAACACCTTGAATGTCAGGATATCAACAACCTTGCAAAAAAAACCATATGAACAAAAAGTATTTCTTCGGGTTACTGGGACTTGCAGTCCTGGCAGTCGTACTCCTGAGCGGTTGCGCTCATCGTGAAATAGTGACACAATGCCTGCAGGGTCACACCTATGGCTTCTGGGGCGGGCTATGGCATGGACTGATCTCCCCTTTCGATCTGATCGGCATGCTCATTTATAATGATGTGACGGTTTTCGCACAGAACAATAACGGGGCCTGGTATGCCTTTGGCTTCATCCTCGGCAGCGGGGGCTGGGGGATGCTGGGAGGCAACAGAATGGGAAGAAAGTAGGTTCCGGCAGGTTCAATCCCTATGAAAATCCTTGACCAGATAAAACTGGAACGGATCATTGAACATCATCTGTTTCCATTATCAGATTTTATTTATGGTTTTGCCGACCTGAGGGGATTGCTTGGAGAGGAATTCATCAATTACCCTGTCGGCATCTCAATAGGAAAAAAGCTTAATGAAAGGATACTGGATTCAATTGAAATCGGGCCCACTCAAGAATATTATGAGCATTACCGTGCAATGAATCTCTGCCTTCAGAAGATCACTGCAGGGATATGCTCGGATCTCAGGGAACAAGGGATTTCCTGTACAGAGGTCTCCCCTACTGTTGTTATGACCAGTGAGGAGTTTAGTCCTTATGCCAAAGATCTGAGGTATAAATTTTCACATAAGATGACAGGGACCAGGGCCGGGCTTGGATGGATTGGAAAAACCGACCTGTTTGTTTCAAAAGTGTTCGGCCCCAGGCTGAGGCTTGTCAGCATTCTCCTTGAAGACATGGTGCCGGATACAGGAAAGCCCATAATTAAAAGCCGCTGCGGCAATTGTGAAATATGTGTTGTAAAATGCCCGGTAAATGCCTCAAACGGATTGCCCTGGGACATACATACCGACCGTGACGTTTTCTTTGATGCACATAAATGCCGGGAACAATGCGGCAAATTCGGACTGGACCTGTTTCAAAACGAAACCAGGATCTGCGGCATCTGCGTTTCGGTTTGCCCTCTTGGAAAATCCAAAGAAGCAATCCCTGTTCAATAAACCGAACATACAAGATAAGTTACCGGGGGTATAAAGATTCACCTATGCAGTCCTTGGTTTGTTTTAAAATTATATCTTTACTTTGTAAACGACAAAACAATTAAAATGAAAAAGATAACCGTGATAGTTGTAATCATTACCGCTTTAGTAATGACAATCCCCGGGCTTGCCCGCACGGGAGGGGGTAAATTCGAAGGGATAATTTACTACAGCATCTCTTACCCTAATAGCAACCTCCCGGAGGAAAAACTTGCCATAATGCCGAAAAGCGCTACTCTTTATGTAAAAGGCACATCGACCCGGAATGAGACCATGACTCCTATGGGGAACGTGGTAGTGGTTAACAATATTGATAAAAAGTTTTCGGCAACCCTCCTGAATATGATGGGTAAAAAGATGGCTATCAAAAAATCCATGGATGAGATCAGCAAGGAGATCAGCAACCAGACGAAACCAGGCATCAAACTCACTGATGAGACCAGGGAGATTGCAGGCTATAAGTGTAAAAAAGCAATTCTTACCGTAAGTGCGAACGGAAGCCAGACTAATTACGAGATCTGGTACTCTGACGAATTAGGAGGTAAAGAGACGAATTTCGGGAACCCGATTTACCAGGATATCGAGGGGATGCTGATGGAATTTTCTTTAAGGGAAAGGTCCGTCAGTATGAAGTACACCGTTACCAAAGTCGAATCCAAAACTCTTGCTGACACATATTTTGAGATCCCCGCCGATTACCAGCTAACAACAGAAGCTGAGCTGAGATCCATGTTCGGCGGCGGGGGGAATTAAACAGGCTGTAAACTATTCAGGCAAATGCTGAATCTGCGGCATATTATTATATGTTTTCTGATCTTCTGCCACTTTGCTGCTATTTCCCAGCAGGCATACAAGGGTACAGTATTTGACGTCAAGACCAGGGAGAATGTTCCCTATGCAACCATAAAGCTTGCAGGCAAAGAAGGGGGCATGATCGCAAATGAGGATGGCCGGTATTACCTTCCATCCAATGTTTTCCTGAAATCAGATACAGTAGTAGTTTCCTGTGTAGGTTATAAAACCAGGAAGATCGCGGTGCGTGTATTAAAGGATTCTGCCAACATCGGCCTCTACCCCATGATTTATGACCTGAAGGAAGTCAGTGTACTTGCCAAAGGGCAGACCGATTATCTGTACCACCTGTTCTATGATGCATGTCAGAAATACCGCAAAGCTGACGACAAGCAGTTCACCAAGGCCTACTTCTCTTTTATGAGTGAATGCAACAGGGAACCCCTTGAGATCATTGAATCATACTGCAATGCAGTTGTCTCATGCGGGAACGGGATAAGCATACTGAACCCGAAGAACGGCAGGATCGGGCTTACCCTCAGAAATTTCTGGAGCCTAAACACCACCGATATCATCAGGCACCTGCTGCCTTTCACTCCCGGCGGGCATTTTACAGTGCCTCTTTCTGCAGGCAACCTTAGCTACCATCACCTTAAACGACTCTACAACATTTTCCTTGTAAAGCATTCTTCGGAAGGAAAGATAAATCATTTTATCCTCAGGATGATCCCAAAATCCGACAGTATCAGCCTTTTTGAAAGCATAGTCTACCTTAATGAAAATGATTATACCATCGACAGGATGGATTATTCTGTCAATAACGTGGACTTTTACTACCTGCGGGCCCAGGTCCACGGCGACAGGGTCGATTCGGCAAACATGGCATGGTCTGTAACGTTTGACAATTCCGACAAAGAACATCCGCAAACATCAAGAATATCAATGGATTACTCATTAAAGTATGTCGAAAAGGACACCGGCAAGGTCACTGATCTTTCGGCAAATGCAGAGCTGATCTTTTATGATTTCAATAAACCATACCTGAACACCCTTGGCTACCTGGGTGATCAGCCAAACGACTACCAGAGGATCATGAGCATTCCTTATGATTCGGTTTTCTGGATATACCCGGGCGTAACTCCTGAGAGTAAAAAGCAGACTGCATTTAAAAGCTTTTTCCGGACCAACGGCGTGCTTCTCAATTACAGCCCCGGGCTGAACAAGTTTGTGCGCTCGGCCTATATTCCATGGACCTCCGACCGTAACCTCGAACTCTACGAGATCGGAGGACCGCCAACAGGGTCTAAGACTATTTACATCCCAACGGTGGCGGGCCGTTCAGAAACACGGAAGAGTTCGCAGATAGTTGGTATCATCCTGATCAACCCGGTTGAGATCAACGACAGCCTGCATATCAGCTCGGCAACAATGGTCAATGCCAGGTCTTCCACTTTTAATGAACGTCCTTCGAACCGGGGTACTGCTTTTGTTAACCTGATCTTCGACATGTATGAACTAAAAAAACGTGAGATTGTAAACCGTTTCCATAGCATGAAATACGGATCCCAGACTTCCTGGAATGACTTCAAGGAAAATTACGAAAAGGAAATGGGCAGTCTTCAGGACAGCATACAGTTGTTATACCGTGAAAGCTGGGATGGCACCAATGTAGAAATGATCAAAACATGGTATGACCAGATTTCACCGAAACTCGGAATACAGAGAACTGCACTGATCCAGAGAATGATAACTGAAGGTCAGGAGAAGAACAAACGTAAAAAAAAGAAAATCTCAGATAATGGTCAATCCAATCCTCAGGATTGATCAGATACGGCTGCGTGATGCAATGATTTCGGCCTGCTGTATGGCGCTCAACAGAGTCTCAGGAGTGAAGGGTTTACTTACGTATCCATCCATCCCTGCAGCAAGGTACAGCTCCTTATCGCCTTTCATTGCATTCGCCGTCAGTGCGATCACAGGTATATGGTTCCTGGTAATGGCTTCTTTTCGCCTGATTGCTTTTGCCACCTCGTAGCCGTCCATTACAGGCATCTGAATATCGAGTATGACGATATCGTAACAGTTCTCGTCATATTTCTCAAGGGCAAGCTGCCCGTTATCAACCAGATCAACTTCAAAACCTATCCGCTTGAGCTGGAAGCTCACTATCTTCTGGTTGATCAGGTTATCCTCAGCCACAAGGACCCTCTTCCCTGTATAAAGTTTAAATTCTGCCTCCCCTGTCTTTTCCTTCGGCTGGATTTTGATCCCCGTCAGGTCAAACGGGAGAGTGAACCAAAAGGTTGAACCCTTGCCCTTTTCGCTTTCAACACCAATCTCTCCGCTCAGCAGGTCGGTGAGTTTCTTGCAGATCGAAAGCCCAAGTCCTGATCCGACAATCAGCTTCGACTTGTTCTGCTTTACCCTTGAAAAGACTTTGAATAAAGATTCTTTTGCTTCTTGCGGAATGCCGATCCCTGTATCAATCACTTCGAACCTCAGCATGATACGGTCAACCGTGCTTTTCAAGAGATGAATATGGATCTCTATCCCTCCTTTTTCGGTGAATTTTACTGCATTGCCGGCAAGGTTGATAATAATCTGCCTGAGCCTCTGGGAATCTCCTATCAGATGTTTGGGGACGTCTTCGCTGATCAGAACTGAAAAATCCAGGAATTTTTCCCTGGCTTTCATGTTCAGCATCTGGAATACATCCTCCAGCACACGGTCAAGAATGAAAGGATGAAAATCCAGTTCCAGCTTCCCTGCTTCAATTGCCGAAAAATCAAGCAGGTCATTTACCAGTACCAGCAGGTTCTCGGCCGAAGAAACAATGCCCTTTAACAGGTCTGCCTGGGACTCATCAAGTGGCGTATTTTTAAGAATCTCCGAAAGTCCCAGGATCCCGTTCATAGGTGTGCGGAATTCATGCGATATGCTGGCAATGAATTCATTTTTCGCCATAGTGCCAGCCTCGGCAAGTTCCTTGGCACGCTTCAGTTCCGACTCATAATGCTTTCTCTCAGTAATATCCCAGGAGATACCTATCAGTCCTATGATGTGCCCGGCCGGGTTCCGTATCGGGGCAAGGTTGGTATTCACCCAACGGGTCTGGCCATTGAATTCAATTTCCTCTTCAATATTGTAATTTTCCTTCCCTAAGGAGATTACTTTCTGCTCTGTTTCAAGGTATCCTGTGCTTTTGTAATGGGGAAATATCTCTAAAAGGCTTCTCCCCGTGATCTTGTCAACCGGCAGACCTGTGAGTTCTGCATAGGATTGGTTGACCAGGATGTAATTAAGATTTACATCCTTGAAATAAACATATGCAGGGATTGTGATGAGAATCGTAGAGAGCTCCTCGGCACGTATCTTAAGGTTGTCGGAGACCTTTTTCAGGTCTGCTGAAGTCCGTGTAAGCAGGGATGAGAGGATGTTTTTTTCTTTATTTGAACGTTCATATTTAAAATTCAGTTTTTCAAAGTCGGAATCGACCCTTGTCAATTCTTCAAGTATCCTGTCTCGAGCGGCCAGGAATTCTTCAGGATTCCTGAGATTACGCAATTCGTCTATGATGTACTGAAGATTCTTCGGCATCTCATTTCTGCTTTATGGAGACCAGTGTAAAGGTCTGGTTGTAAAAATCACATGAAGCCTTGTAATTATTTCCTATCTCTCCATAGGTAAAGAAACCGATCAGTGGCTTGGACCATTTTTCCCATACTTCATCGATTTCCTCCGAGATCGTGGGCCCCAGGGCATTATGCCTGGCCATGCAGGAGAAAAGTATC
>CAIJYT010000198.1 GCA_903824935.1 uncultured Bacteroidales bacterium
TAGATAATGATACAGAGTATGCTGTCGGAGGGGGTGGGATAATGTTAAAAACCACCAACGGCGGGAATCTTTGGCCACCACAGACCTTAGGAACTTATAATTACTTAAATTCGGTTTATTTTCCAGTCGCTGATACTGGTTATGCAGTGGGTTATAATGGTACAATATTAAAAACTACGAACGGCGGTGCCCTTTGGACAAGCCAAAATTCTGGAACTTCCAATATATTGACTTCCGTCTATTTTACAACTGCAAACACAGGTTACGTTGTCGATTGTCTTGGAGAGATTCATAAAACCACGAATGGCGGTATGCTCTGGACAAGTCAAAATACAGGAGCCTATAATTATTTATCTGCGGTATATTTTACTGATACGAGTACAGGGTACGCTGTTGGGGGGTCTGATAGTGCATCTTATTCCAAAGGCGTTATACTGAAAACCATAGATGGCGGTACTCTTTGGACAAACCAGAATTCTGGGACTTCAATTTGGTTATTATCCGTTTATTTTCCAGACGCAAATACAGGATATGCTGTTGGACAGTGGGGGTTAATACTAAAAACTACCAATGGTGGAGCTCTCTGGACAAACCAAACATCAGGAACATCAAATGATTTGAATTCGGTTTATTTTATAAACGTTGATACAGGATATGCTACTGGGAGCGCTAATACGATTGGTGATAATGCTCCTATACTAAAAACCACCAACGGTGGGGTACTATGGAAAAGCCAGAATTCGGGGACATCAGAATGGTTACATTCTGTTTATTTTACAAACGTAGATACAGGGTATATTGTTGGTACAATGGGTAAAATGCTTAAAACCACAAACGGCGGTGGCTATCCTGTGGGGGTTAACGAACAACGTGCAGGTTCAACCCTCCTGAAAATCTTCCCCAACCCTTCGGATAACGAGTTCACTATTGAAACATCAGAGCCATCTTCACAATGGCAAATATCCATATTTGACCAAAACGGTCAGGAACTCATACGTCAAAAATTTACTAAATCAACTACCACCATTAATGTTAGCGCTCTGGCAAGCGGGGTTTATGTGGTGAAATTGGTCGGGGAGCGGGGAGTACAGGTTGGAAAGGTTGTGAAGCAGTGAATGGAGTATGGAACAGAGTAAGGAAGTCCGCATAAAACCTATCACTGAGTAAGGAAGGCGAAAAAATGGCATCAGCGCAAACGCCTGTTTTATAGCACAGCATAGTTGCGGTAAAAATCATCCCTTCCTCTCATAACCCAAAAGTCGCATTTCAATTTCAAGTCCTGCAACTCGCACATTATCTTTTTTTGCAAAACTACATTTATTGCATTTATCCTGTTCTACGACAAGACCGTTTCAACAGGCAAGTTAATTAAGCAATAGAACTCCCGCCGAAATCACCATTATTCCGTCCATATCCCTGCTATTGATTGCCCCACATAATCTGACCCCGTATTGGCTGTCTTGTATGCTGGCGGAGATACAAAAGGATGGCGTGTAGGTGTGTGGTAACTGTGATGAATTGCCAAAGAGATCGGCACCCACCAAGGGACTCTGGCACAGAACCTCAATAACTGATCTGTATCGTCGTGTCCAATACTGCGAATGAGGTGAAATACATTACTTTTTACATTACATAATGAAAAAGGATTGTAAATACTTGATCTACAATCCTTTATTTTTCATTTTGTCGGGGTAGCAGGATTCGAACCTGCGACCCCCTGGTCCCAAACCAGGTGCGCTAGCCAGGCTGCGCTATACCCCGATAGTTGTAAGCTTCTTCGGAAAAGGAGGGGCTGAACCCTCTCTACAGTTTGCTTATTATCAATGAATTAAAAATTCACGGGAAATTTGTGCACCGAATTAGTTAAAGAACGGTATCCATTTATTTTTGCAAAGATACTATACTTTCCGGATGAACTGCAAATAGAATTTGATATGCTTTATACAAAGCGCATTTGTAGATTGTTAATGTGATAAGATGTTCAGCCAAAACCGTCGGAAGGTGGTCAGATGTTCCGTTTTGTCAATCCTATGTCAAAGATACAATCTGAAAGCAATTCACAACGGGTAGTTTTCTTTTGTGTAGTTCTCAAGGTCGGTGAAAATTAAGGCTACAGCTTTAAAGTTCACCTGCCTTTTTAAGGATATAACCTGATGAAACAATTCAACATTCTTTAACATATCCCCAAACCCACAGTAGATAGGGGTTTCCAAGACGACCTACTCTACAACCTATTCACGAAAAACAAAAATGCCCTGTAAGGCTTGATTTTACAGGGCATTCACGATAGTCCTTGGCGGAGAGGGGGGGATTCGAACCCCCGGTACAGTTTCCCGTACGACAGTTTAGCAAACTGTTAGTTTCAGCCACTCACCCACCTCTCCGGGGAATCCTGAATTTTGGGCTGCAAAGGTAGAAATTCCTGCCATCCCGGCAAAAAAAAATTATTATACCTTTGTCTTAAACCAATAAATTGTCTGATATGAAAGGAAAAACTTTCGCTGAAAAAATTTTCAATGCTGATAAAGGCGCTATCGTCTTTGCTAAACCCGCCATCATTCTCTCCCACGACAACACCTCGAGTATCTTCAGTACTTTCAAGAAAATGGGAGGTGAAAAACTTTACAATCCCGACACTCTCCTGATCACCCTTGATCACAATGCTCCTCCTACCAACTCCAAACTTGCCAATGATTACCAGGTGATCAGGGATTTCGTAGCCAGGTTCGGGATCAAAAAATTCCATGATGTGGGCGACGGGATTTGCCATCAGCTTATGTCATTGTATGCAAAACCAAAGATGATCATTGTAGGAAGCGACAGCCACACCAGCACAGCAGGGGCATTCAATGCTTTTGCCGCAGGTATTGACCGTACCGAAACGGCAGGTCTCTGGAAACAGGGCGAGACATGGTTTCGAGTGCCGGAATCAATAAAGCTCACCCTTACAGGCAAACTCGGGAAAGGAGTTTATGCCAAGGACCTTGCCCTGTGGATCATAGGAATGATTGGCTCGAGCGGCGCCGACTATATGTCGATTGAGTACCATGGCGAAGGAGTGAAAACCCTCAGCATATCCGACCGCATGGTCCTTGCCAACCTTGCCTCCGAGATGGGTGCCAAGAACGCTGTATTCCCCGCCGATGACGTACTTGATGCATGGTTCGGTAAAAAAACCGACGGGCTGTGGGCCGACCAGGATGCAGAATATCTCAAGGAAATCACTATCGACCTTAACGGTATCTTCCCCGTTGTTGCAGCTCCGCATCATGTTGATAATGTAAAAGCCGTTTCTGAAGTCCAGGGAACCAAAATACAGGAAGCCCTGATAGGAACCTGCACCAACGGCCGCCTGGAAGACCTTCGCGAAGCCGCAGCAGTCCTGAAAGGCAGGCAAGTCGCTCAATTCATGCAACTCCTTATCATTCCTGCATCCAAAGAGATCTTTAAACAGGCTATGAAAGAAGGCCTTATTGAAATATTCATGGAATCAGGGGCCAATGTACTGGCTTCCTCCTGCGGACCATGCCTTGGGACGGGACAGGGAATTCCGGCAGACAATTATAATGTTATTTCAACAGCTAACAGGAATTTCAAGGGAAGAATGGGTAATAACGCCTCCAATGTTTACCTGGCATCACCGGCAACGGTTGCCATTTCTGCGATCGCAGGCGAAATCACCGATCCCCGCGGCATCAGGGCAAATGATAAATTTCCTTACCATGCCCCCCAGAGCTCCAAGGTTGATATCAAAGAGGGAGAAGACCGCTATTCAAAGGAAACCTGGAACTATTCCGATGTTGACAACCTCAATACCGACCAGATGTTTGCAGGAAACCTTACTTACAATGTGCAGAGTTCCGAAGCCGACAAGATCATGCCACACCTCTTCAAAGGATTTGACAACAGCTTCTCCGAAAGGGTCAAAGCAGGCGACATTCTTATGGCCGGCGCAAATTTCGGATGCGGCAGCTCACGGGAACATCCTGCGGTAGGCCTCGCCTTTGCAGGGATCAGAGCCGTGATCTGCAAATCGGTCAACCGCATCTTCTTCCGCTCCTCGGTAAACCAGGGACTGCCTATTATCCTCGTCCCGGAAGCCGTTGATGCGTATAAACAGGGAGACGATGTCAGTGTCGATTTTGAAAAAGGGATTGTAACGGTTGCATCGAAACAATTCGGTTTTGCCGCCCTGCCCGGGAAACTCATGGATATATTTACTGCAAAAGGCCTTGTGAATTATGTAAAGAATAAATGAGAAAGGCAATATCGCTGGTGCTGTTCATTTCAGGCGCCCTCGCACTGATCCTGATTTTAGCCTCCTTTTTCCCGAAATACATGGGAATGCTGCTGTTTCTTGCAGTATTCCTCATGGGCGACCTGGTGTTATGGCTGCTTGTCAGAGCCTGGATCAAAAGGAGGGGAAAACCGTTAAAGTTGCTGTTGCCTACCCTGTTCTGGCTTCCCGCTACCGTTCTTTTCTGCATGGTCATAGCCGGCCTTTTCATCCCTTTCATCTCCTGGAATGTCACAGCAAAAGCAATCCTTCTCAGCTTGTTGCTGATGACCATCATATCCAAAATGATCCCCCTGATCCTGAACCTCTTAAGCAGACTGGTCAGGCTCGTTGCTTCAGGCCTTTTCGCAACGGGGATTTCATGGCTGAGGTGGGTCGATATCTCATCATGGCTCCTGGGTTCGGTCGTCTGGCTGACCATGCTGACGGGAATGATTGTTTGGGCCTATGATTTTAAGGTTGTGACTGTGGATGTGCGATCACCAAAAATCCCTGCTTCATTTGAGAACTTCAGGATAGTCCAGGTTTCCGACATTCACCTCGGGAACTGGATCCGCAAGCAAAAGCTGATAGAAGCAATCGGCATGATGAACAGCCTTAAACCAGACCTGGTAGTATTTACAGGTGATATGTTTACCTACTCAAGCACCGAAGGGCAGGATTTTATAAGTTATCTGAAACAGATCAAAGCCCGGTATGGCGTTTATGCTGTTTTGGGGAACCATGACTATGGCGATTATGTAAAATGGGAGTCGCCCGTGGCAAAGCAGATAAACTTTACTGAACTAAAAGATTTTTATCATGAATTGGGATGGAAACTGCTCTTAAACAGCTCTGCCGTGATCCGCTTGGGCAATGACAGCATTAACATCCTGGGTGTGGAGAACTGGGGCGCAAAAAGAAGGTTTCAGAGGTACGGCGATATCAGTAAGGCCGGGGCCGGCATCAACAAATCCTATTTTTCAATCCTGCTTTCACACGACCCCTCCTACTGGGACAGTATCATCAGCAAACAGCATCCCGAAGTTGACCTCACCTTATCGGGTCATACTCACGGAGGACAGGTCGGGATTGAAGACGGGTCGCTGAGATGGAGCATCATTTCCGCTATAACTCCTTTGTGGGGAGGATTATATCTCAGAAAAAAAGACGGGCTCACATCTACCTTATACGTGAATGAAGGCCTTGGAACTGTTGGTTATTCAGGGAGAATAGGAATAAGGCCCGAAATAACGCTGATAATTCTTCATACCTCAGAATAAACCAGTAATGGTCAGCGCCTCTTCAGGATCACTTTGTCGTTGAATACGGTTTGAGTTCGCATCCATACATGTCGCAGCAGTTATCGCAGACACGCTTGTAAACCTTGAAGTTGATCAGTTCGACCTGGGGGCTTTCATACCTCTCTTTTACAGGCTCTTCACGCATGAGGTCGGTACTCAGGTATTTTTTATTGCAGTCGGCAAATACTGTCACGACATTTGCGTCTCCGCCCATTTCGTTCTGGATCTGGAGTGCACCGAGGAAGTTGGCGCCCGATGAAATCCCCACTGCCAGCCCGAGTTGACGTGCCAGCTTCTGAGCCATAAGGATTGAATCCCCGTCAGGCACAGCCACGATACGGTCAAGTTCGTCAAGCTTTACAAGAGCGGGAATAAATTCATCGGATATTCCCTGTATCCTGTGTGCCCCTACTTTATGCCCTGTTGACATCGTGGGGGATTCAGCAGGTTCCAACGGATGTATCCTGATATCAGGCTTCATTTGCCTGAGCAGCCTGCCTACACCCATTACCGTGCCCCCTGTACCGACACCGGCAATAAAAGCATCAGGCGTGATCCCGTGATAAGCCATCTGGCACCAGATCTCAGGCCCTGTCGTCTTTTCATGTGCCTGGGCGTTGGCTTCATTCGAGAATTGCTGGGGAAGGAAGATGTTCTTCTCCGTAGCCGCCATCTCTTCAGAGAGCTTGATGCTGCCTAGGAAACCTCCCTGCTCTTTTGAGATCGGAATGATAGAAGCCCCAAGACTTTTAATGATATCAACTCTTTCCTTGCTCATCCAATCAGGCATAATAATCCTGACCTGGTGGCCCAATGCCCTGCCTATGGCTGCAAAGGCAATGCCTGTATTTCCGCTGGTTGCTTCTACAATAATATCTTCAGGTTTGATCTTATTTTCATGATAGGCTTTTTCCAGAATGTACAGGGCCATCCTGTCCTTGATACTGCCCGTAATGTTGTAATGTTCTGCTTTGGCAAAAAGGGTGCGCTTTTGCCCCTTGTATTTGAAATTAATTATAAGCAAAGGAGAATTACCAATAAGCCTCCATAGATCCTTAAACCTGAGGCTGAATTCATTATCGGCATGAATGTTCATCATTGGCATAGGTGGTAGTTTTTAAAGAGATTGCCGGAAAAGGCCAGGGCAAAAATAAGGAATTTCGTTTACCTGGCTTTAGAAACCTGGATAAAACTCACTTCGATGTCACCGCCCTGGGGATAAAGGCTGATGAAATCATTGTCGATACGGTACCACACATCCTGTTCCCGCACACTGATAAGCCTTTCATTGACTTTCCCGTCAATGCTGAGGTTGCGGATCACGACCCCGCCCGAGGGCTGCTTGTCCTTGCCGTAACGCAGCAAAACCGAGAACGGTTTACCCGAAAGGTTCCTGAGCTTGATGTAAATAAAATTATCCTTGCGGGAAGCTATGTTGACAGGAGTGAATTTAAACTGTTTCTCTTCGTTGGATGCTATGGTCACAGTACTGTTCAACACATCTGCGATGGCGTTCTCGGCCAGGGTCTTGTGAATACGGGCGATCATTTCCCTGGGGTAGTTCTCCATGGGCAGGAAAGCCGAAGCTTCGGTATAGGCATCTATGGCTTTGTCAAATTCAAAACCGTTATAAAATTTATCGGCTTCACCAATGGCTTTGTCATATTTCCCTTTATTTGCCCGGTATAAACTGTCAATTACATGATTCACCCTGTCAAGAAGGCTTTTTGCAGAAACTTCTTCAGGGAAGAGAACGGTGGCCTGCTGCAGAAACTCTCTTGCCTTGCCGTAATCCTTGCTGCCGAAAGCATTGTCACCCTTTGAAACAAGGTCATCGAATGTCTTTTTCCTTCCCTGTACGTCAGCCAGTTTCTTATTGATCTCGTCAATTTTATTGGTCGGATACTGTTCAGTGGGCTTAATGGTCAATGCATTTTCATACTCGGTACGGGCGTCCTCATATTTCTTCTCAAGCAGCATCTGGTCGGCCTTGGCCAGCGAGGCTTTAAAAGAATCGTCCCTGGCCTTGATCTCAGCCAGGATGATATCAATTTCTTTTATTTTATCCTGTGGATATTGTTCACCCGCTTTGATGCTGAGTGCATTGTTATATTCTGCTTTTGCCGGTTCATAGGATTTAGAGGCAAGCAACTGGTCAGCCTTTGTAACCGATGCCTTGTACCGGCTTTCCACCATGGCCTTCTGCCTTGAGATGTCAGCCACCGCCTTGTCAATTTCCGATATCTTCGTCTTGGGGTAAAGTTCATCCGCCTTGATGGCAATTGCTTTCTGGTATTCCGCCCTGGCTTCTTCAAAAGATTTCGCAGCAAGAAGCTTGTCGCCGCTTATTATAGTTGCGGAATAGGAGCTGTCCCTGGCTTTGCGTGCAGCAAGGACTGCAGCGTTGAGGCTGTCGATGCTGGTGATCCTTTGTTTGGGCAGTTGCTCATCAGGTTTTAATGCAAGGGCTTTCTGGTATTCGCCTTTGGCTTCAGCCAGTGACTTTGCATTGAAAAATTTCTCACCTGAGGATATAATGGCATTGTACTGCTCATCCCTTGCCTTCTGTTTCGCGATTTCTGCAAGGGTTTTATCTATTTCACTGATCTTACCCGTTGGATAGGCTTCTCCAGGTTTGACGGCAAGTGCCGCTGTATATTGGGCCCTGGCTTCGGTATAGGACTTACTTTCGAGAAGCTTGTCTGCCAAAGCAATTGCTGCCTGGTACTTCTCGTCAACTGCCTTCTGCTTTGCCTGGTCGGCTATTGCTTTATCAACCTGTGCAAGTTTGGTTTTCGGATAAGCTTCGGCAGGTTTCAGTGCTGCTGCATCGGCAAAAGCGGTCCTTGCCGGGGCGTACTGGCTTGCGCCGAGCAGCGAATCCCCGCGGCTGACTGCTGTCTTATAGTCATCATCCAGTTTCTTCAGCCTTGCAATTTCGGCAAGCTGTTTTTCGATTTCCTGTATCTTTGACTTGGGGTATGCTTCCGAAGGTTTCAGTTCCGAAGCTTTTAAATACTCAGCTTTTGCCGGCTCATATGATTTTGCAGCAATGAGCTTATCGGCATTCGCGATGAGCCCGGTATACTGTTCGTCAAGGGACTTCTGCTTCCTGATCACTTCTGCAATGCTGTCGATGCTGTTTATCCTCTGTTTGGGCAGGGCTTCGGCAGGTTTAAGCGCCAATGCCTTCTGAAATTCGGTCTTTGCAGGGTCCAAAGATTTTGCCGTAAACAGTTTTTCCCCCGAAACCATAATGGATGAGTAAGTACTGTCAAGGGCTTTCTGCTTCGCGATTTCGGCCAGGGTTTTATGGATCTCGCTTATCTTTCCTGTCGGGTACGCCTCTCCCGGCTTCAGCGCGAGGGCTGCTGTATACTGAGCCCTGGCTTCGTTATATGATTTGCTTTCAAGCAGCTTATCAGCCGAAGTTAGGGCAGCCTGGTATTTCTGGTCAAGTTCTTTCTGTTTTGCAAGGTCTGCAAGGGCTTTATCGATCTGGTCAAGTTTTGTTTTCGGATAGGATTCAGCCGGTTTCAGTGCTGCAGCTTTTGTAAACGGAACTTTGGCCTGGGCATACTGGTTTGCAGCAAGCAGGGAATCCCCGCTCTTAACCGACAGATTGTAATCGTCCTCAAGTTTCTTCAGCCTCGCAATTTCGGCAAGCTGTTTGTCAATTTCCTGGATCTTTGTTTTAGGGTAGGATTCTGATGGTTTCAGCGCCGAGGCCTTCAAATATTCAGCCCTTGCCTGGTCCAGTGTTTTTGCGGCCAGCAGTTTGTCGGCATTACTGATGATACCTGAATATTGCTCATCCAGGGACTTTTGTTTCAGTATCACTTCACCTATGCTGTCGATGCTGGCAATTCTCTTTTTCGGCAGACTCTCACCTGGTTTGAGGGTAAGGGCATTCTGGAATTCCGATTTAGCCTGGTCCAGGGCCTTGGCTTTGAACAGCTTCTCTCCCGAAACAATAAGTGCGGAATAGGTACTGTCAAGCGCTTTCTGTTTTGCAATTTCAACCAGTGTCTTGTCTATTTCACCGATCTTACCCGTTGGATAGGCTTCTCCCGGCTTTATCACAAGGGCTGCAATGTATTGCGCCTTTGCATCATTGTACGATTTGCCTTGCAGCAGTTTGTCGGCTGAGGCTATGGCTGCCTGGTACTTCTGGTCAAGCTCTTTCTGCTTTGCCAGGTCAGCCAGTGCAGTGCTGATGGCAGCCAGTTTTTCTTTCGGGTAAGCCTCTGAAGGTTTCAGGGCCGAGGCTTTTGTAAACGGAACCCTGGCCTGGGCATACTGTCCTGCAGCCAGCAGTGAATCCCCGATTTTGACTGAAAGGTTGTAGTCCTCATCAAGTTTTTTCAGCCGCGCGATCTCGGCAAGCTGTTTATCGATCTCCTGGATCTTCAGTTTAGGGTATGTCTCGGATGGCTTCATTGCCGAAGCTTTCTGGTATTCCTGCCTTGCCTGGTCATAGGTCTTTGCAGCTAACAACTGGTCAGCGTTTGTTATAATTCCTGTATACTGTTCCTCCAGGGACTTTTGCTTCATCAGAACCTCCCCTACGCTGTCAATACTTGCAATACGCCTTTTCGGAAGGACCTCATCCGGTTTCAGCGCGAGCGCTTTCTGGTATTCGGTTTTTGCCTGGTCCCACGACCTGGCCTTGAAAAGCTTTTCACCTGAAGCCAGTATCCCTGCATATTCCCCATCCAGCGCTTTCTGCTTCGATATCGCTTCAAGCAGGTTGTCTATCTCGGCAATTTTAGTTCCCGGGTAGGCTTCACCCGGTTTCAGGACCAGCGCAGCTTTGTATTGCGTCTTTGCTTCAGTATAGGACTTCGAGGCAAGCAGCTTATCTCCTGCACTTATATCCGCCTGGTATTGTTTATCCAGGGCCTGCTGCTTTGCCATATCGGCCATGGCAGCAGCAATCAGTGCAAGCTTGTCCTTAGGATAAGTTTCGGCCGGTTTCAGAGCAGATGCCTTTGTAAAGGCGGTTTTCGCCGGTGCATATTGCAATGCTGTAATGAGTGAATCTCCGGTTTTTACAGCTTGCTGGTAATCATCATCAAGTTGTTTAGCCTTTGCCAGTTCAGCCTGCTGCTTTTCAAGCTCAGCCTGTTTGGCCGCCGATGCCGCCAGCTCGGCCTGCTTTTGTTTTTCAAGCTCAGCCTGTTTGGCTGCCGCTGCTGCCAGCTCGGCCTGCTTCTGTTTTTCAAGTTCAGCCTGTTTGGCTGCCGCTGCTGCAAGTTCGGCCTGCTTCTGTTCGGCAACAAGTTTATCAATCTCAGCAATTTTCCCTTTAGGATAAGCCTCAGCCGGCTTAATACCGGATGCCCTCAGGTATTCAGTTTTTGCCTGCTCGTAATTTTTCCCTGAAAATTCCTTGTCGGCAACAGCGATGGCACTCTGATACGATGCCTCCTTTGCCTTCTCGCCTGCTTCCTGCCCGGCAATCATTGGGTTTACCTTTTCAAGCATCGTCTTCGGATAGCTTTCACCCGGTTTTACATTCAATGCAAGAGTATAATAATCCCTGGCCCTGATAAAGTTCTTGTCGATGTAAAAACTGTCGGCCAGGCTGATATACTGCTCGTAATCCTTCTGGGTCTTTGACATAGACGCGAGCAAGCGGTCAATTTCAATGATCTTATTCTTAGGATAGCCCTGGTCGGGCTTTAACTTTGAAGCATTTAAATAATCCTTTCTTGCAGCAGCGTATGATTTTGAGGCAAACAGCTGGTCGGCATTAACTATCAACTTAGTATATGCCTCATCTTTAGCTCTTTGGTCAGCTACCAGAAGTGTAAGTTCTGCGATCCTGTCCTTGGGATATTTTTCAAGGGGCTTTATCTTCGATGCATTCCTGTACTCAAGAAGCGCAGGCTGCCAGTTTTTGGCATTATAATACTGGTCCCCGTTCTTAATGGATGTAGTATACTCCCCGTCGGTCATCTGCTGTTCAACCCTGATCTTTACAATCTCATTGATCTTCTGTTTAGGGTACTGCTCTGAGGGAAGTATATGTGAGGCATTCTGGTATTCCTCGTTGGCTTTATCATACTCCCCTGCCTGGAAAAGCCTGTCGGCATTCGCAACGGCAACATCATATAAGGTATTCGAAGCTTTCTGCGAACGTATGAGGTCCATGGTCTTCTTCAACTTTTCCTTTGCTGCGGAATCACCAGGCACAAGGTTCAATGCAATCTGGTAATAAGCCTTGGCATTCAGGTAATCCTTCTTCTGAAATGCTGCATCACCTGCAACAACGGAGTTCATGAAATCGGCCTGTTTTTTGCCATTAGCACTTATCATGCCTTTCACCTGGGCGATACGGGCATTGACTGTCTTGTCGGTAGGTTTAAGTTTCTGGGCCTTTTCCAGCTCATCAAGACCGGCCTGAAGATTGTTTGCCTTCAGGCAGGCATCAGCTTTTCTCAGAAGGTTGTTATAGGCGGTATCACCTGGCTGGGGCCTGGCTTTATTCAGGCTGTCGGGCGAAACTGAAGATGCAGTGTCAGAAGGGTAATGATCAGGATTTAATGGCAGGGAGACTGTATAAACCACCAAGGCAAGCGCTGTAAGCGAAACAAGAGTAATAATGGAAGCAAGGTATCCTGATTTCCGTGGTAACAGTTTCATGCAATATCTCGGTTGTTAATGCCTTTCTTAATGTCCTCGTAAAGTATAACGTAAAAACCAGGAAATAATTTCAATTACTGAATTATGACGCCATCTCGTATCGTCAGTTTCCGGTCGGCCATACCGGCAAGTTCAGTATTATGCGTTACGATAACGAAGGTTTTATGAAGCCTTTCCCTTAAACTGAAAAACAGTTTATGCAATTCCATGGCTGAGTTGCTGTCAAGGTTACCCGATGGTTCATCAGCCAGGATAACACCAGGGTCGTTGATCAGGGCTCTTGCAATTGCAACTCTCTGCTGCTCACCACCAGAGAGTTCCGATGGCTTATGCTTAATGCGGCCTGTAAGTCCAAGGATGTCCATAAGTTCCCTGGCCTTCTCTACAGTTTCGTTTTTTGAACCACCCCTGATAAAGCCAGGAATGCAAACGTTCTCGATGGCGGTAAATTCAGGAAGGAGGTGATGGAACTGGAAAACGAACCCTATATGTTTATTCCTGAATTCCGACATTTTTTTGTCGGAAAGCCCGTCAAACTTCACCTTGTCTATCTCAATAAAACCTGAATCGGCCTTGTCAAGGGTACCAATAATATGAAGCAATGTGGATTTCCCTGCACCCGAAGCCCCGACAATGGAAATAATCTCACCGTCCTGTATTTCGAGGCTGATTCCCTTAAGAACATTCAGCTCACCGAATGCTTTGTAAATATCCCTGGCAATGATCATGTGAAAAGAAAGAGCAAAGGTAAAAAATTCCGGGGTCAGGAAATATTTTGTAATTCCAAACCTAAAGCTTACTTTTGAGAACCGGAATCCTGGGCTGATCTTCAGCAACTTCCATCGTGCAAATTATTGAATTACATTAAATTATAAAAATTAAAATAATCTATTGATCTATGAACCTGCATGAATACCAAAGTAAGATCATTCTGAAACAATACGGAGTCCCCGTTCCTGAAGGAGGAGTTGCCAACACACCTGAGGAAGCAGTAAAAGTTGCTGAAGTCCTTCGATCCTCAACAGGGACCGACAAATGGGTGATCAAGGCCCAGGTTCATGCAGGGGGCCGTGGTAAAGGCGGCGGAGTGAAAATCGCAAAGAGCATTGATGAGGTGAGGCAATATGCCGACGAGATCATCGGCATGATGCTGATCACCCCACAGACAAGCGCTGAAGGGAAACTTGTCAGAAAGGTTTATGTTGAACAAAACATCTATTACCCCGGGCCTAACCAGCCTTCAGAAATTTATCTCAGTCTGTTGCTCAACAGGAAATCGGGCCATATCATCATCATGTACTCACCCCGCGGAGGAATGGATATAGAGAAGGTTGCAGAGGAAACCCCCGGGCAGATCTTTACCGAGGAAATAGACCCGAAACTCGGGCTGCAGCAATACCAGGCAAGAAAAGTTGCATTCAATCTGGAACTTAAAGCAGACGCGTTCAAGAATATGGTCAGATTCCTGGATGCCATCTATACTGCATATATCAAATCCGATGCATCCCTCATCGAAATAAATCCTTTGTTTAAAACATCCGACGATAAGATCATTGCTGCCGATGCCAAGGTGGTGATAGATAACAATGCCCTGTTCCGTCATCCTGATATTGCTTCCATGCGTGACTTTAATGAGGAGGACCCAATTGAAGTCGAGGCTTCCCGTTACGACCTGAATTATGTCAAACTCAACGGCAACGTAGGTTGTATGGTCAACGGGGCAGGACTTGCTATGGCTACGATGGACATCATAAAGCTTTCGGGCGGGGATCCAGCCAATTTCCTTGATGTGGGCGGCAGCGCCAATGCCAAGCGTGTTGAAGAAGGCTTCAGGATTATCCTGAAGGATCCTGCTGTAAAAGCAATACTGGTCAATATTTTTGGAGGCATTGTGCGTTGCGACCGTGTTGCACAGGGTATAGTTGATGCTTATAAAAATATAGGCGACATCAGGGTTCCCATTATCGTGCGCCTGCAGGGGACCAATGCCGTGGAAGCAAAAAAACTGATTGATGAATCAGGGCTTAAGGTTCATTCGGCCACAACACTTGAAGAGGCAGCATCTCTTGTCAATACAGTGCTGAAATAAACCTCGACTCTTCTTCCTTCTCAAATAAAAGGAGCCTGATCTTCTCCAGTTCAGGCAGGGGAGTTTTGTCAAATAAAAATTCACTGAAGGCAATTTCAAGGTACCTCAACTGGGCTTCGTCATAATTCGCCAGCAGGAATTTAACCAGGTGTTCCTCGTCAGTACCCGGGTATTTCTCCTGGTTTGCCTTCAGGTACTGAAGAATCCTTAAACCGTCAAATTTCTCGTGGCAGGCGCGAATGAAATTCTCAACGGTTTTAAAATTCTTTCTCATAGGAGCAAAAGGATCAGTTTCGCGTAACTGTTTTTGCAGGAATTCAACGACCGGAGTCTGTTGGGTTTTTATGAAAAACGACGGGAAGAGTTCATAGGTTTCCCATATCTCATCGAACAATTCCGAAGCATATATGGGATAACTGCTCCAGTCGCCCGAATCGCCTTTGATCATTGCCGGCCCGGTTCCGAAAAACACACGGTTGCTGAACCTTGCTTCGGGAAAGACCTTCTCATCATTCCAGAATAATATCCTGCCGTATTTCCTTAATTTCTGAAGAAAATAAAAATCCTCGCCGCTGGTTTTCGGGGTCATCCCTCCTACCGCATTATAGGCCCAAACAGGACAGGCCATAGCCGATCCCAATGCGGTGAAGGTATAGGGGCTGCCGATACGCCAGAGGCTGAGCTGGTAATGCCGCATGTAGATCTCGTAACGAAGCACGGCCCTGTATGCCCTGGGATCGGGGGAGACCATATGAAAATAAGGAGCCGAGAGTGCAACAGCATCAGGATTATTAAAGAAATTCAGGGCTACCGATAAGAAATAATTCTCGTTAAACGTAGTGTCGGCATCAAGGCTGAGGATAAGATCTGCATCAAAGGCGAGCAGGCTGATCCTGTCCATGAGGACTTTACGCGCCCAGCCAATACCATAGTTTTTCTGGTCCCAGCCCTTGCCCCTGGAAGCCCTGTCGATGATCTCAAAAGTTTCATTGCCAAGGGTATAAAGCCACTCCAGGGTCATTTCGTTGGTAAGACAGATCTCCGATTTATCAGGATCGTCCCACCACAACTCAGGCTGGTTTACGCATATGTAAACCCTGAACCTGGTGTAAGTCTGGCGTGAAATACAATCGACAAGCCGACGAAGAAACTGTGGCTCGTTCTGAACCGGCAAGGCAATATGGATGAATGGTAATGTTTCCTGAAGATCCAAATCAACGATCGATCTTTAGTTTGTCAAAAAGTGCGCTATCCTCTATAACCTCAACTGCTTTGTTCACTTCCTCATCGACCTGGTTGGTCACTTCATAATAAGCGCTGAGGTTGAAGAGCTTCTCGGCAATAAGACCCTTGACCTGCGCCCGGATAAGATTCGAGGAAGCGGAATATCCTTTTTCATCGAACTTTACACCCAGTTTTTCAGCCTGTTCAAAGAAAGGTTTCATGAACGATGAATCTACAGCGAAATCTTTATTGAACTTTTTGAAATCAGGATAAGAGACCTGCAGGTTCTGGCGGTTCCTGTCGACATAATCACCCACGAAGAGATTGATTACATTCTTCCTGCGGAGATCCAGGTAATAATCGGAGATGATGGTTGAATCCCAGGGGATGAATACATCAGGCATGATACCGCCTCCGCCGTAAACCACCCGTTTTTTCGAAGTCTGAAACTTCAGGGAGTCGGGGAATTTAATGCTGTCGGGATGTATAAGCTCACCCCGCTTTACCCTTTTTGCAAAGTCCATATAGTATTTATCAACTCCTTCGGCATAGGATTTCTGTATGCAACGGCCCGAAGGTGTATGATACCTTGCGGTTGTAAGCCTGACCTGGGAACTGTCGGGCAGTGAAAACGGTCTTTGGACAAGCCCCTTGCCGAACGACCTTCGGCCAACGATTACCGCGCGGTCCCAGTCCTGGACCGCACCTGCAACAATCTCGCTTGCCGATGCCGAATTCTCGTTCATCATGATCACCAGCTTCCCTTTTTCAAACAGCCCGCTTGGTGTTGATTTATAATCTTCCCTGGGACTGTGTATCCCCTCGGTATAAACGATAAGCTTGCCTGCATCAAGGAAATGGTCTGCCAGCTCAATAGCGATCCCCATATAACCTCCTGAATTATTCCTCAGGTCGAGGATCAGGTTTTTCATACCCTGGCCCTGAAGCTTGCCGAGGGCATCTGCAAACTCCTGGTCGGAAGTCTGGGCAAACCTGTTGAGGTTGATATAACCCGTTTCAGCGTTGATCATATAATACGAATCAATGCTGTTCAGGGGGATCTTGTCGCGGATAATAGAAAAATCGATAGGATCCTTCTTCCCGCTTCTTGCAATAACAACATCAACTTTAGTCCCCCTTTTTCCTCTCAGGTGATCGAGAACAAACTGGTTCGTTATTGTCTTTCCCGTGGCAGCCTGTCCGTCGATCTTTATGATCTTGTCACCCGGCATGATCCCCAGTTTCTCACTGGGTCCTCCCGAAATAGTGTGCACCACATTGATGGTATCCCTCAGGATCTCGAACTGTATCCCTATCCCGTCAAAATTACCTTCCAGCGGTTCATTGGCACGCTGCACATCTTTCTTGGAGATATACATGGAATGGGGGTCAAGCTCTTTCAAAGTCTCAACTATCGCTTTTTCAACAAGTTTGCCTTGATTGACGGTATCCACATATGCAAACTGTATCATCTGGTAAAAGGCATTGATCTTTTTCAGACTGGAGTAAAAATCTTTCTGGTCCTGGGCTCCTGCAGGTATGGCACTGAAGATCCATAAGACGATCACGGATAACAGGGCTTTCTGAATCGTTTTCTTTAACATCATATCACTATATTAATTACAGGCTGTTATTTAAATTTCGTCAAAATTATCCATTTTTGGCATACCTTTTGACGTAGAATATTGATTTAACTAATTTTAACCTGCCTTAACAGACTTTTAACAACAGCTCCCTTGCAAGATCAATCCGCAACCGACACCTTACGGAACGAGCAAAAACGCTTTTATCAAAGCATGATATTTCCTGTGGCTTTTATGCTTCTACTGTGGCTTATCAGAACCGCGGATGTGATCTGGGACATGGGCATGAACGAATACGGGCTTTATCCGCTCAAAGCCAAGGGGCTGCTTGGTATCATCACAGCCCCCCTCCTTCACGCAAATTTTTCGCATCTCTTCGCCAACACAGTTCCACTCCTGGTCCTCGGATCTCTGCTATTCTATTTTTACCGTCCCCTGGCCTGGCAGGTTTTTTTCCTGGTCTGGCTGATGACGGGAGCCTGGGTATGGGTTTTTGCCAGGGGAAGCGGCGCCCATATAGGGGCCAGCGGGATCATATACGGACTGGCCTCATTCCTGTTTCTCAGCGGGATTATCCGCAGAGAACAAAGGCTTATGATCATCACCCTGCTGGTAACATTCCTGTATGGAAGCCTTCTGTGGGGACTATTCCCGCAGTTCTTTCCCAAGGAACATATTTCCTGGGAATCCCACCTAATGGGCTTGTTATCGGGAGCGCTCCTTGCGATCTGGTACAGGAAATCAGGCCCCCAGAAAAAAGTCTACGTTTGGGATGATGAAGATGACAATGAACAGGAGGAGGATGCCTACTGGAAAAGCACATCAACCAACGATGACCTGAATTAAAACAAAAAAATTTCTTCATTCGTACATCGTACATCGCACATTATACATCGTACATCGTACATTTCTTCACCTGCCCACCCACACATATGGCTTTATCCTTCTAAACACAGAATCGTTGACTCCTTCCACCTGGTGCAGCTCGTCAACAGTCCTGAACAACTTATGATTCTGCCTGTAGAGGATGACGGCACGTGTGATCTCATAAGGGAAATAAGGGTGTTTCAGCAGTTCCTTGAATGAAATGGTGTTTATGTCAATTTTCCTTACTGAATCTGATTTTATTATAATATGCTCCCGGATGAGGTTGTAGAGTGAAGTATCCATACCCCAGACTTCAAGGACCTGCCGGCAGTTGATAAACCCTCCCAGTTTATTCCTGTACCCTGCTATTCTCCTTGCATAGGAAGGGCCTATCCCTTTCAGCCTTTGAAGCTCAAGGGTGTCGGCCGTATTGATGTCGACAATCAGAACAGGCATCAACTGATGCTGTGATGCCCTGCCCGAATCTTTTGATTTCTCTGCTGACAACCATGATTTTCTGAACCGGCGGACACTGCTGACAGAATCCTCAATTCTCGCCCGCCGGATCCCTGTCTCAAAATCCCTGAGTTCTTTCTCCAGGCCAGGGAAATCAGCAGAAGGGACAACGCTTCCCTCCGGCCATAAGCGGTTTGCTGTTGCCGCCAGGATCAGAAGGATCAGGAGCAAAATGATCCCTCTTTGTTCAGCCCTGTTAAAATTCAGGAAATCCTTGATCAACCCGGAACTTTTCATTGCAAGGGCATCTTGCCCAGTAATTTTAAACCTGCCCTGCATTCAAGGCACCTTTTTTGATCACAATAATTTCGCTTTAACTGGATCAGAGCTTGTGACTCCATTGCATTGGCAGCCCTGATCCCCAGCGTACTCCACATCCTGGTATCATGATTTTCTTCTCCCTCAAGGCTTTCAAGGAGTTCGATGGCTCTCATGCTGAAAGGGCTTATGTCCCTTGCCGATCCATACGCAAAAAGAAATGGGGCCAGACTGTTAATCAGTAATAGCCTGGCCGAACTCATTCCTGTTCTCTTTTCTTTTCTTCCCGAACTTTTCCCGAACCGGTAATGTGTATCCCAGTATTCAGAGGCCTTCAGCTTAAAAAAATCTTCAAGTTGTTTGATATCGGTAATATCGATGAGGTAGCGGGGTTCAGCCTTGCAATTGAACATGCATTGTGCAAGCTGGCTGATCCGTATATCGGGAAAATTCCCCGGATGAAGCCTTAGCCACTTCCAAAGTGATGGTTTTAAAGGCTTTAAGCCATATTTCCTCTGCAGGTGAAGATATTCCTTTTGAAGGGAACTCCGGTATTTGTCGCGGGGATTCCTGCCTATCAATCCCGATTGTCCGTAGAACAGCGCTTCAAGCCTGAAAAGGCTGTCGGCATTTCTCCTTATAATTTTCAGGGGGACCGACCTTGCAAGCAACTCGAACGGAAGTGCGTTGATCCTGAAACCAAATCCGGAAGCAAGTAATATATATAACACCTCATCCCAATCGGTATATTCATCCAGCAGGCGGAAAATGAACCCTGACTTTTCATGAAGCCTCTCGGTGACAAGGGAAGGAGCCCATAACTTAATGATATTATACGTGTTACCATTGATAAGATTAAAGCAGGGAATCCACAGATGATTCCGCATGATAACAGTATAACGGTCTTCAATGGCAGAAGGAAAATTGTTTTTCAGCACAAGGGTCGGCATTACCGCCTTATATTTCTGCCTTATCTCCTGGTCATTATCATAAACTACATGGAGTATCACATTATCATAAGCCCGATCGAACTGATGCCTGTGCCTGATCCAGTCGGATGAGCGGGAATGCAACTCGACATTTCCCGCCCACACCGTTTCGTTGATCCGTATCCTGGCATTGAAAAAATCGGGCCCCCCATCGGTATTCTGCAAACCCGGGTGCAAAACCGTAAGCCTCTCACCTCCAAGAGTGTGAAGCTCAGGATTCAGGAGCCTGTACTTCCAGATATATTGCAAAAATTGCTCATTCATATCAACCGTGAATCGTGAATCGTGAACCGTGAACCGTGAACTGTTGACATACTGTTTTATTCTTTCTGCTGACTAACGACTGCCGACTGCAGACTTTTTTCCTCCTTAATCCGCCAGACTAAAAAAAGTGATATGCCGGCAAAGAAATTTTTCATGTCGTTTTGTCACATATAACCTAACTTGAAATAATTTGCTTCCGGGCGATCAAATAATTATATTTGCAGGAAATTCCAAATGGTTTTTGATATATGGACGATGTCACAACCCTGGTTTCGGGCATTGATTTCAAGGTTCGGAAACTGATCGCCCAACAGAGAAAACTCAGGGATGAGAAAGAAAATCTGATCATTGAATTAAACCAGCAAAAACAAACCAACGAAGAACAGAAACAGGTTATCAAAGGATTTGAAGAAAAAATCCGGATATTGAAACTTGTCAAAATGACTGATGGGAAAGAAGACAATTCAGATGTCAGGACAAGGATCAATGAACTTGTGAGGGAAATCGATAAATGTATTGGGTTATTAAACACCTGAGAGAGATTCCTGCTTAAAATGAACGAATTAGCTATTTCATTGAACGTCGCTGACCGGCCCTACAGGCTTGTCGTTGAGAAAGATCGTGAGGAATTATTTCGTAAGGCCTCCCGGTTGATTGAGCAAAGGGTCAAGGATTATTCAATGAATTATGCCTATAAAGACAAACAGGACCTGCTTGCCATGGTCGCTCTTGAATATGCAACCAATTTTCTTCAGAA
>CAIJYT010000199.1 GCA_903824935.1 uncultured Bacteroidales bacterium
GTCTTTTTCCTTACCCCGACTGTAATTAATCCTTTGCTGGAATATTTGATGGCATTTGTAAGAAGGTTATCCAGCACCTGCTGCAGCCGCAAAGGGTCGGTTTCAATTTCCCAGCCGGCCTGAATCTCTTTCAAATCGGCAACCAGGCTGAGCTGGGGCTTTTGCTTAAGCAAAGCCATATTCCTGAAAGATTCAACTGTCGCATTGACAAGCTCATAAACATTGCAGGGGGCGGTCGAGATCTCAATCTGCCCTGCTTCAAGCTTTGCAAGATCGATAATATCATCGATAATATGCAGCAATCTCTTCCCGGCATTCTTTATGATACCTGTATACTTCTTCTGTTCCTGTTCGTTTGTATCCGGCTGACCGATAAGATCCGAAAATCCAAGAATTGCATTCATCGGGGTCCTGATCTCATGGCTCATATTAGCCAGGAATGCAGATTTCAGCCGATCAGATTCCTGTGCGTTCTCCATTGCAGCCTGCAGATCAAATTCCATCTTCTTCCTGTCGGAGATGTCCACTATTGAAATTATGCCGGAAGGTTTCCCACCGTAATTAGTTGTATTGCCGGTAAGAAACACCCATTTTTTTTGCCCGGATTTTGTCACAATTCTGAATTCAGAGGAGGATTTAACATGCTCTCCATTCTGCCGCCTTCTTCCGATATCCTTCACATATTCCCTGTATTCCGGATCGGTGATTTCCCAGAAATGCTGCTTATAAATTTCTTAAGCAGTAAAACCGCTGATCTCTTCTGCAGCAGAATTACAGTAAACCCATTGGTCATCCTGGTAAATCAGGATGGCATAAGGAGAATTCTCAGCCAGTGATCTGAATTTGGCTTCGCTTTCGAGCAATTTTTCCTCGGCTATTTTCCTTTCCGTGATGTCAGTAAAAATTGTTGCAAAACCATCCCTGTCCCAGGGTGAAATAGATATTGAGAAGTGCTTGTCCATGGGAGGAAAATACACTTCAAATGAAAATGGATTCCCGGTTTTTACAACGTCAAGATACTCTTTAAAGAACGGGGGTTCAGAAACTCCATAAACATCTGTTGCCAACTTATCCTGCACATCGCTTTCACTCAAACCGAGAATTTTTTCAAATTGCGGATTGATGCCTACTATCCTGTAATTCACAGCAACTCCTCGTTCATTAAAAACCATTTTGTGAAGCCCCACACCTTCACTCATATTGGTGTACAGGTTCATCAGCCTCCTCTCACCTTCAAGTAGTGATTCATTGGCGGTTTTTAGTTCTTCTTCAGCCTTCCTTCTTAAGGTGGTGTCAATAATAAACCCTTCAATCCCTGTAACAGCATTGCCATGAGATACCGGGTGGGCAGTGAAAGAATGATACCCTATGGAACCATCTTTGCAAAGCCTGCTGAATTCACCGTTCATGAACCTGGGATCTGCCTGCATAATGCCTGCAACAAACTGGTTGGCAAGCGCTCTATCATCGATTTTCTGAATTTCAGCAAAATGGTGGCCAATGATCTCATCCGCCGATCCGTATTTGTAAAGCCTGACCCAGGCCGTATTTACTCCCCTTATAATACCATCTTTATCAATAAAAAAGTAACCGACATAGGCATTCTCAATAATCGACAAGAATCTCTCCTCACTTTCCTGAAGTGTTTGCGAGGGTTCAGAACTCTTGCTGCTATCTTCGCTTTCGGCATATGACTTCAGAAAATTCAAAGCATATTCCGCCTTATCCTGAAGCCCGGAGATACGATCAATCACTTCCAATGCTTCCCGTATTGTGCTTTCCATATGTAAAAAAGGCAAAATGTATGTTAATATGAACTTCTGATAAAATGTTTGAGAAAGTAAATATACTCTTTACAGCTGAAATCAGCAAAAAAAAACAAAATAATTCCGGCGCAACTCCCGCGACTATGAGGCAGTTAGCTGATGGGTTTTTACTCAGGCCTGCTGAAAAAACATGTGGTGCCCGATCGGGGTCAGTGAACTCTTCAGGAATTTTGTTCTGCTTTCTTTACAGCCCAGCGCACAAACACGTAGGATACCCAGATTACAAGCGGCCAGGTGAAAAACAGTATGATTTCTTTTATCATAAATGCGGATGTGGTTAATCGGTTAATAAACGTGGGTTTCTGACTGCAGTTCTTCCACCGTGATCTTCTTTTTGTCCATTGAGCGCCATACATACCAGATGTATGCAAAAACGAATGGCACGAGTAATGAAACATAGCTCATGGCAGCAAGAGTGTAATGGCTTGATGAACTGTTCTCGATGGTCAGGGAACTTTGAAGGTCATAGGTCGACGGATAGTAGGCCGTATTGTTGAAACCTGCAAGCAGGAACAAGGCCCATACTAACAGTATCGTCCCCAAGCCCGTGATCCATATCCCTTTGGTATGGCATTTCTCAAAGCAGGTTATGGCACGAAGGCAGCCTAAAAGCACAAACACCACTCCTAGAAGGAACATGACTGCTACTACAGGCAGTCCTATTAGGTTATGCAGGTATTTGAATGATTCAATGGAGACTTTTTTCGTTGCAGGATCCACTGCGAAACCCGGGGACAGCATGAGCCATATAGCAAAGGCCAGGAAAAACACCAGGAAGGGAATGAAATTATGAAAGAGCTGCTGCCTGGCCCTGTTCATAATTGCGGCATGGCCCACACGATTGAGAAAGTACAGCAGGGCCAGCACCCGGGCAAGGAAAAATACGGTGAGCCCGAGAATCAGGTTTTGCAGGTTCAGTGCGGCTTCAAGTCCGTGCGCAGGGCCCTTCCATTCTGAGATTATCGGCATTACCCCGCGGCTGAGATTCAATAAGTTCATCTTGTTCACCGAAAAAGCCGAACCTGTAAAGAAAGTTGCAACGGCGGTTCCTATGAGAACCGTACCCAGCAATCCGTTTACGATCATGAATATTTCAAAAGTCTTCTGGCCCAGGAAATTTCCCGGTTTCCTTCGGTATTCGTAAGCCACGGCCTGGACGACAAAGGCGAGGAGAATGGCCATCCACACCCAGTAAGCTCCTCCGAAACTGGTTGAATAGAACAGGGGGAATGATGCAAAAAACGCACCGCCAAAGGTGACCAGGGTAGTGAAGGTCAGCTCCCATTTTCGCCCAAGCAGGTTTACCAGCAGGGTCCGTTCATCTTCAGTCTTACCGAGGGAATATATGAGCGTTTGTCCTCCCTGCACGAACATAAGGAAAACCAGCAGGGCTCCCAGTAAGGATATAATGATCCACCAGTACTGCTGCAGTGACAATAATGATAATGATTCAAACATCTTATGTCTTTTTATACTTGTTAAACTTTAAATTCCTTTTTTGATCATCTTCGTCATGATGCCGATTTCGGCTATCAGCAAGCCTGTAAAGAGAACAGCAAACAGCCAGAAAGTCAGCTGTACCGATGATGACTTCAGCTGCGATACAGCCGCTATCGTGGGAAGTATATCCTGTATAACCCAGGGCTGCCGGCCCACCTCGGCAACTATCCATCCAAGCATTGAGGCAATATATGCCAGCGGGATGGTCCAGAGCGCGGTGTACAGTATCACAGTTTTATTCTCTATCCTGTTCCTGACAGTCAGTACCAACAAAACCAGGAAGAGTGCAAGAAAATGAATTCCGAGGAATACCATGATCCTGAAGGAATAAAAGCTGGTTGCCACCGGGGGAATGAGTTCATGAACATCGCGACCGGCATAATAACCGTATCCGAAATCAGGATAGTGTTTTTCAAATGTGATTAGCGAAACCTTCGCCAGGCTGTCGTTGCCGGCGGTCTTCGCGTTTTTATAAGCTGCCAGGGCTTCAATCGCCGTCTTGCCGCTTTCTGTTCTGTCAGTGTATGAAGGGATACCATGCTGAGGATTCCCGTGAACCAGGTCATAGATGCCGGGGACATAAGCATTGGGATCGAGAAATGCCATGTAAGACAGCACATCCGGGATTTCAATCTCGGCGAGGAAATCCATCTTTTTATGACCCGGCACAGTTTTATCCTGTTTTAAAATCCCGAAAACAGCCAGTGGGGCATTCTGCTGACCTTTATAAAGATTTTCCATGGCTGCGAACTTCATGGGCTGGTGCTGAGCCACGGTGCGGGCTGAGCCATCACCGGTGTATATTATAAACAATGAAGCAATAAGTCCGAAAGCCGATGCAACGACTATGCTTCTTTTTGCAAGCTTCACATCCCGGTTTTTAAGCAGGAACCATGCGCTGATGCCTGTAACGAAGAGGGCTGCCAGCACATAGCCTGATGCAACGGTATGCAGGAACTTCGTGATGGCCATGGGGGAAAACAGTACTGCCCAGAAATCAACCATCTCATTCCTGGCGGTGTCGGGGTTGAATTTCATCCCGACAGGCAGCTGCATCCAGCCGTTGGCCACAAGTATCCATAATGCAGAAAGGTTGCTGCCGATGGCGACAAGCCAGGTTGAGAGAAGATGAAACCTTTTGCTGACCTTATTCCATCCGAAGAACATTACCGCGATAAAAGTCGTTTCCAGGAAAAATGCCATGATCCCTTCAATTGCAAGTGGTGCACCGAAGATGTCACCTACGAACCAGGAATAGTTCGACCAGTTTGTGCCGAACTGGAATTCCATGATGAGCCCAGTGGCAACCCCTATTGCAAAGTTGATCCCGAACAGCGACATCCAGAATTTTGTGAGCCTTTTCCATTCTTCATCCCCCGTTTTAACATAGATAGTCTCCATAAATGCAATGATAAACGACAGTCCCAGGGTGAGAGGGACAAAAAGCCAGTGGTACATGGCAGTCAGCGCGAACTGCGCCCTGGACCAGTCGACCAGCGAAAAATCAATAAAATTCATACCTTATCTTTTTTTTGTTAGTTCCAGTATTACATGATCACCGCGTTCCTTATCGGTGTGGTAGTTTGTTTTCAAAATATCAGGAAAGAAAAACAGCTTCAGAACAAGGAACATGATGGCCAGTTTCAAAGCTATGATCAACCATAGTTTTTTACCTGTGGTCATGCTTCGGAAACCATCATAATAAAGGTGAAAAATAGCTGAGATTATCCGTTTCATCAATCCAGGTTATCCATCATGGACAGTATTTACCAAAATTACGATTTATGGAAATGGCAAATCAGAAATGTGACAAGAATCACATAAATAATTGAAGTCCGGTTGTTCATCTGTAATCATTCCTGGAGGAAATTATTATAAATTTAGACCGTAAATCTAAAAAAATAGCTATCAATCCTTATTGACATCGGTTCAAATCAAGCGTAATATTGCATGATCATTAATGTTGAATAATAACAATTAAATTGGTATTAACCCCAGGGCGGAGCCCTGGACCCGGATTCCGCCCCAGAGGGGCGGGGAATTTACCGGGAGAGATTAAAAATTAATGAAAGGAAAAATTCATGAAAAGTATGAAATTTACTTTTATTTTAATGATTTTATGCTGGATATCAACTACCAGGGCGCAGGAGGCCGACAGTTCAAAATGGTTTGAGGTTTATGGCTTTGCCCAGACCGACATGGGATACAACTTCAACCAGGTCAACCAGCAGTGGTACGATGTAATGCGGCCCTCCAAGCTGCCTTCCTACAAAAACGAATTCGGGACCGATGGGAATTTTTATTTCAGTGTTCGTCAGACCAGGTTTGGTGTAAAAGGCTCTATGCAAACCAAATGGGGCGCATTCAAGACGGTATTTGATTTTGACATGTTCGGGGTAGGTGCAAACGCAGGACAGACCACGATAAGGCTCAGGCATGCTTATGGCCAGTTGGGTCACTTCGGAGCAGGGCAAACAGAGAGTGCCTTTATGGATCTGGATGTTTTCCCAAACACTCTCGAATACTGGGGCCCTTGCGGTATGCTGTTTTTCAGGAATGTGCAAGTGAGATACATGCCGATCATGAAGGAACACCATTTCCTTGTTTTTGCTCTGGAGATGCCGGGTGCCAGTGGCGACCAGGGGGTTTATTCCGACCGTGTAGAACTGACCGGTGTGAAATCACATTACCCATTTCCCGACATTACCGGTCATTACCGCTATACGGGAAAGAAATGGGGTTATATTCAGCTGGGCGGTGTTGCCCGGTACATTGGCTGGAAGGACCAGGGTGACCAGGCCCATTTGGATACCATGAACCTTAGCGGGAGTGCCATCGGCTGGGGCATAAGCCTGAGCTCCGGCATTAATATCGGAAAGGTTGTTGTACTTCATCTGCAGGGCATTTACGGAGCAGGCGTGGAAAACTACTTCAACGATGCACCGGTGGATATTGGTATCAAAAATAATCCCGGTGACAAAACGAAACCCATAGTTGGGGTTGCATTGCCTGACCTGGGACTTGTGGCATTTGTCGACCTGAACTGGAGCAAGAAGTTTACAAGTTCTGTCGGCTGGTCAAATACGACGATTACGAATTCAGACGGCCAGAAACCGGATGCCTATCATTTAGGGCATTTTGTGGAAGCCAATCTCCTCTATTATCCCTGGCAAAACGTGATGGTGGGCGTGGAATTTCAATGGATATACAGACAAAACTATATGGCAGCCGCTGGTGAGAGCTCAGCCTACACTTCCCAGGCTACCAAGATAAACCTCAGCTTTAAGTATTCTTTCTCCAAAATATTCTATGCCAAGAAAAAGTAAAGATATTTTGGCAATTACAAAAAATCTTAAGATTCAGTAATCATTTTTTAAGGAGGAACAAACAATGAAAAATTCAATTACAAGGACAGGGATGCTCACTTTCATGATCATTGCCTTGTTTGTAATCATTCGTCCATGTATATTGGTAGCCCAGGCAGACAATAGGCTCAGCAGGGAAAAGATCCAGGCTGCATTGGATGAGGCTTATACAAAATTCAAGGATGTTAAGGAGGGGAAGAATGCCGATTACATTAAAGAGCTGGCACAGGTTGATCCGAAAATCTTCGGTATTGCGATCGTGATGACCGACGGGCAGGTTTATACAAAAGGTGACGTCCAGTCCATGGTTTCCATTCAAAGCGTATCCAAGGTTTTCACCATGGCAAAAGTGATAGAGGAAATAGGCCCAAAGGCTTTAATGGACAAAATCGGGGTGGATGCAACCGGGATGAGGTTCAACTCTATCATTGCTGTTGAGCTTCAAAAAGGCAAGGAGATAAACCCTCTGGTGAACCCGGGGGCCATTGCCGCCACCAGCCTTATCAAAGGAGCCGATTCTGCTGCAAAGTGGAAAAGCATTCTCAACGTTCAGAGTGAGTTTGCAGGCAGGCCTCTTTACCTCAATATGCCCGTTTACATCAGCGAAGCAGGAGATAACCTCCGCAACCAGGCTATAGCACATCTGCTCTTTGCCTATGGAAGAATGTATTTCGACCCTGTTCAGACAACAGATATTTACACCAGGCAGTGTGCAATCAACGTGAATGCCAAAGACCTCGCTGTAATGGCAGCAACCCTGGCTAACGGAGGTGTTAATCCACTTACAAAAAAGAAAGTGGTTACCCCCGAAACTGTCATGTATACGCTTCCGGTCATGGCAACCGCAGGATTGTATGATGATTCGGGTATCTGGTTCTTCTCTTCAGGCCTCCCGGCAAAAAGCGGTGTCGGTGGCGGGCTTCTGGCAGTTTGTCCCGGTAAGTTCGGCATTGCAGTTGTTTCGCCCCCCCTGGATGAAGCAGGGAACAGCGTGAAAGCCCAGCTGGTAATAAAATATATTGTAGAGAAGCTGGGCGTGAATCCATTCCTGATTCAGCCAAAATAATGCGGCGGTTGACAACAGGCATACCCGTTCTCAAAGGGAAAAACCGCCAATACTGATGAGAGTGTTTAACTTGTCGGGGTTAATGATCATTACCTGACCCGGCCCGGGGATGTACAACACCTTTTATTTTCCGGCTTTATAACGGATAACCTCGGCTTTTTCAATGGTTATAAGGCCTCCCGATTTGGTCTGCTCAAATAAATGTTCGACCGTAACAGTAAATTCCCTGATCTTTTCTTCAGTATCAACGATCTCTATCACAAGCGGAAGATCTGATGAAATCTCAAACAGTTTGGCTGTATGGATTCTTGAATTTGCACCAAATCCCATGATCCCCCTGCTTACGGTCGCACCTGACAATCCCTGTTTCCTGGCTTCAAAGACGATAGCTTCGTACAAAGGTTGCTGCCCGAGTTTGTCGTTCTCACCAATAAAGATCCGGAGCAGTTTGGCATTGGGGTTGTTTTCCATGGTCAGAATAATTTAATTACCGAGAAACCGCTGAATGTTGCAATAAGTCCTATCACAATGCTGGCAGTGATGTAAGCCAGAGCATACCAGAACTGCCCGTCGCGGAGAAGGCCGAAGGTTTCGCCTGAGAATGCCGAAAATGTGGTGAACCCTCCGCAAATGCCTGCTGCCAGGAACAGCCTCCATTCCTGTGAAAGATTGCCCCGGTCGCTCAGCCCTATCACAATTCCTATGGCAAAACAACCAAGGATGTTGACACCAAGAGTGCCGAATGGAAAAGTTGAAAGAAATTTCGCCTGGATTCCCCGGGATAGTAAGTAACGGCATACCCCTCCTATAAAACTTCCCGTCCCTATTGCTAAGATCACTCTCATCTGTCGTCAGTGAATATTATACAAGCCAGCATGCAAAATAAGTATAAATTCCTGAAAGAATATTTATTTGAAGAACATGGTTTTAACAATAGTTTATTTTGTTAGTCCCGCGATGGTATAAAATTCCTTGTTTTTCACTATCTTTGGATATTATCCATAACGGTTTGTCTAAATATCTGAGCAATTATGAACGAATTTGACCAGAAAGCAAAGGAATGGGATATAAACCCGGTTCACGTTGAACGTTCCAGGGCCATTGCAGATCTGTTGCTTAAGGCTATTCATATGGACAAGGATATGTCGGCCCTGGAATACGGGGCAGGCACAGGCTTATTAAGCCTCATGCTGAAAGACCACCTCGGGAGGATCACCTTGATGGATAGTTCCCGGGGCATGATCGATGTTATAACTGAAAAGATCTCACAAAAAGAGATACACAATCTGGAACCTGTATATTTTGATCTTGAAAAAGGCACTTACGAGGATGAATTCGACCTGGTTTTTACCCAGATGGTGCTTCACCACGTGGAAGATATCAACAGGATACTTTATAAATTCAGCTTGCTTCTGAAACCCGGAGGCGTTCTTGCCATTGCCGACCTGTATCCCGAAGACGGGAGTTTTCATGAAGAGTCGTTTACAGGCCATAAAGGATTTGACCCGGGCAAATTATCACATGAACTTTCAGCTCATGGCTTCAGAAATATCAACCATTTAACTTGCTTCGTCATTAAAAAAGATATCGGAAACGGGAAAACGAAAGAATACCCCGTATTCCTGATAACAGCCTGCAAATGAAGGGCTCAAGGGCTGCTATTGCTTTTATCAGCTTTTCCATGACCTCCTCACCAACCTGCCCTAAGCCCGGGTCTTAAGTGCATCAGTGGCAAATTGCACCCCGAGAGCGATCATCTGTTGTTATTCTATATTTCAAGCAAAGAAATAAAATCTTTACAATAAATCGCATAACTATCACTATTTATTTTTATTTTTGTACCTGTTATTATTAATCTAAAACCAAAACATCATGAAAAAGAACATGGGAACTGTGGATATCGTTGTACGTATCCTTATCGCAATCCTCTTTGTTGTATTGTTTGCAACCAAAATCGTAACCGGTGTCCTGGGCATTATTCTCCTTGTGCTGGCTGTAGTTTTTGTGCTTACGAGCATATTCCGTTTCTGCCCGTTATATACACCGTTCAATATCAATACCGGAAAGAAGGAGTAAGATGTCAAAACAATCAGCAAACGTTCAGTGGACCTCCGACATGGCATTTAAAGCCACGGCCAACGGGCATGAGATCATGCTGGATGCCGATGAGCATGTAGGCGGCCACAATCTTGGCCCCAGGCCGAAATCCATGCTGCTCGTGTCCCTGGGAGGTTGCACAGGCATGGATGTCATCTCTATCCTTAAGAAAATGAAGGTTGAGGTGGAGTATTTCAACATGGTTGTGGACGGGGATGTAACTGAAGAACATCCGAAGCAGTTCACATCCCTCCATATAACCTACGAATTCAGGGGCAAAGACCTTGCTATGGAAAAGCTCGAAAAGGCAGTAACACTATCACAGGATAAATACTGCGGTGTTTCAGCAACCCTGAAAAAAGCGCTGCCTGTTACCTGGGAGATCAGGATTCTGGAGTAGATTCCTCCCTGGTGCCCTTGATGTACATCCACCTTAGCAGGGAAGGGAACACGAAAAGCAACAGGGGCATTGCTGCGATGAATCCCCCGATCACGGCGATCGCGAGGGGTTGTTGCATTTGGGCCCCAACACCTTTGCCCATCGCAAGAGGAGTGAGTGCCAGTATAGCGCCAATGGCTGTCATCAGTTTGGGCCGTATACGCATGGATATGGCATAATTGATTGAACGGTCAACATCCCCTCCGCTGGTTTTCATAGTGGTCATGAACTGGTTCACGGTGAATATCGCGTTCTCGGCAATGATCCCCACTATCATGATAATACCTGTATAGCTTCCGACATTAAGCTGTATGCCTGTGATATAAAGCGCCCATATGCACCCGGCGGTCCCAAGGACTGAGATAAAGATGACAAGAACGGGTATCCGCAGGTCACGGAAAAGGAAAAGAAGAACAGTAAACACCAGGATGATGGCTGAGATCAGTATCAATAAAAGAATGTGGAAAGATTCCTGTTGCTGGGCATAAGTACCACCGTATTCAATATAATATCCGGGAGGCATCAGCAACTCTTTTTCAAGGGCCGACTGGATCTGGCGGACCGCTGATCCGAGATCACGGCGTTCGAGCCTGGCTGTGACGACGATATTCGACTTAAGGTCCTCGCGGGTCACGTCGGGAGTGCCTTTTGAGAGCTCAACCCTTGCAAAATAATCAAGGGGCCTGAAAGCGCCATCGGGAGAAAAGACAGGCTGGCGGCGTATCTTTTCAAGATAATTCTCAGTAAAATCGGTGAACCTCAGCAGTATCCTGAGCATCTGCTCCCCGCTCTGCACCTCCCCCACTTTCACGCCTTCGTTATAGGCCTGCAGCTGGTTTTGCAGCTCGGCTGAAGTCAGGTGGAACTGTGCCAGTTTCGCCTCGTCGGGAATGATACTTATAACAGGGCCTTCTATGACAATGCCACTTTTCACATCGGCCACACCCTTTATCTTCGCCAGTATACCCTGGGCTCTGATGGCAAGGGTCTCGAGCTGTGACCTGTCATTTCCGAAGATCTTCACTTCAATGGGTTCGGGCCGGCCAATAAGGTCTCCAAGCAGGTCGGCAATCCTCTGCCCGAATTCAATGTTGAGAGATGGTTCCTGTTTCGCAACCTTTGCCCTGAGTTCCGAGATCACATCCTCGGTCGGGCGGCTAAGCCCGGGTTTAAGCTGTATAAGGTAATCCCCTTCATTGGGCGGTATTACACCTTCGGCCATGCTGATGCTTGAACTCATATTCGTGCCGGTGCGCCTCATATAGGTAGCCACATCGGGATGATGAAGAACAACCGTATCAACCCTTCGCATAATGGCGTCGGATGCCGACAGCGCCGTGCCCGGGGGGGTCAGGTAATCAAAGACGATAGTTCCTTCGTCAAGGATGGGGAGGAACCCTGAATGCAGCCTCGGGATGAAGAAAACCGCGCTGCCTGCGAGCAGGACTATGAATACCAGGGCGAAGACCGGCTTGTCGAAAAACCAGATCAGCCAGTTCAGGTGTTTTTCTTTCGGTTTTTCATCAGCCAGGTCTTTCTTACGGTGTTTGAAACCCAGAGCGAGATGCAGGGCCGGTAGTCCAAGCCAGGTTGTAAGAAAACTGCAGACCAGGGTGATCTCCATGGTTGCTGTGAGCTCCCTGAAGAAACTGCCCGCCACCCCGCTCATCATCACAAAGGGGATGAAAATAACGATAGTGCTGAGCGAAGAGCCCACCATGGCAGGAAAAAGCATAGTGATGGTCTCCCTTACCACCGTACGGATGTCCTTATGTGGGTTTTCTTCGTGCACCCGGTGTATCTGCTCTATCACCACAATCGCATCATCGATGATGAGCCCGATTGATGCCGCAATGGCGCCCAGCGACATGATGTTGAGAGTGATACCTGAAGCGTAAAGAACCGTCAGGGTCAACGCAAGGGTCACGGGAATGATGATGATCACGTTGAGGCTGGCCCTGAATGAACGCAAAAACAGTATGACTACGATAAGGGCGAGGATAAGGCCTTCGTATATGGCGTGCAGCACGCTGTTGATGGATTCGGTAACGAAAATGCTCTGGTTGTAATAGGTCTGCAACTTCATCCCGGGCGGGAGATGCTTCCTTATTTCATTGGCTTTTAGCTGAACTCTATCGGTGAATTCGACAAGGTTGGTGCCTTTCTGCTTCACGATGTCCAGCACCACGGCTTCATGCCCGTTGGCATTGATCCTGATGAATTCCTGCTGTTCCATGAATTCCACCACAGCCAGGTCTCCCAGGTGAACCACCCTGTGCCCGTCGTTTCGGACCACCAGGTTTTTCAGCTCATCCAGGGTATTGATCCTTGAATCGGTAAGTGTGAGATAAAGCCTTCGGTAATCAGAAAGCAGTCCATTGGACTCTATGAAATTGGTATTGTTCAGTACGTCGATCAGGTTCTGTGGAGTGAGCCCGAGCTGCAGCATTTTCATGGGATCGGGCTTGACGACGAACTCCTTGGTCTTGCCCCCCCTCACGAACACATTGGAGATGCCCGGAACTTCCGAAAACCTTGGCCTGGCAAAGAACATAGCTACGTTTTTAAGCTCTACCTGCCCGTACTTCTCGCTTTCGAGGGTATATCCTATCACAGGGTAAATATTCTGGCTCATAGGTTCAATGACAAGGCTCAAACCCGGAGGCAGGATATTCCTGATCTCGTTGATCCTGATCTCGATCTGCCCCCTTGCCGTTTCGATATCGGTTTTCCAGGAAAACCATGCTTCTATCGTACAGGTGCCCCTGTTTGTCGAACTTCTCACCGTTTCGATTCCGTTGACGCGCTTGATGGCGATTTCGAGAGGCCGGGTCACTGTGATCAGCATCTTGTCGACCGGCTGCTCCCCGTTATCGGCAATGATCCTGATCTTGGGAAAGACCACATCGGGAAACAGCAGGGTCTCCATATGTTTATATGAATACCCCCCAAGCAGCAACAGCACGATCAAAACGAAGATCGTCGGCTTGGTATACCTGCTGTAATAATCCGTCATAGCCGGTCTGTTGAGATTAAAAAATCTTGTTTACAATGCACCAATAGTGATTATACATTAATATCGCTTTTCGCTATTTCGCTACTTCGCTACTTCAATATCCTTACCACCGCCGTATCACCAACGCCGTAATTCCCGCTGCTCAGGATACGTTCGGTATTCTGAAATACAGGTGAAATGACTTCCGCAGAATCGGCATTCATAATACCCACCTTCACCGCCACTTTCACTGCAAGTGTGTCATTGACCAGCTTCATCACCCAAAATTCTTTCATCACCTCATCGCTCAGTATGCATTCTTTTGGAAGTATGACTGCGGATGGCCTCAGGGATTTCACAATCCTTACCCTCGCTATCAGGTTTTCGGGCAGGTTGACCTGCGTGAGTGGCTGAAGCACGACCCTCTGCGTCTGTGAAGCGCCCGACATGGAAGGCAGTACTGTTTTAACCTTTGCCGTGACTTGCTGGTTTCCCGGCAAAACCAGTATGAGGTCACTTGATTCACGTACAAAACTTTTAAGTTCGAAAGGAAGGTCAAGCAGGAATACCATGCTTTCGGGGAGTACTATGGTGCAAAGCGCATCCCCTTCCTGAACATAATCCCCTGCAGGGTGGCCAATCTCCGAGATAACGCCGTCAATGGATGCTTTGACTTTTATAAGACCTGTGAAAGAGCTTTTGGCGAGGCTGTCGCCCTGCAGAGCCATTGCTTCCTTGGTCCTGAGCTGGAACAGCAGCTGCCCCTTGCCTGCCCTGTCGCCAGGTGTAAAATTGCACTTCTCAATATAGCCGGTTACCGGTGATTTGATCACCGCTTTCACCAGAAAAGAGGATGTTGCCGTGAGTTCGGTGTACTCAGCCATCTTCCCTGTGCGGGGACTGGAGATGGTGACCGGTGTTACCGAACGCACTGCCTGCTCCCCCTCCTCCACGGGGCTCCCGCATCGGGTGATCAACAAGGCCATCAGCCCCATCAGCAAAACAAATAATGATTTCAGCTGCTTCATTGTTTCAGGAAGTTGATTTCGTTCATGATGTATTGTGCCCTGATCTGGTACAGTATGCTGTTGTGACGTGCTTCGGTAATGCTTCTCAGGGCAATCACATAGTCGATGATGGATAAGGATCCTATGTTCAGCAAGGCTTGATCCTGTGAGATGAGCTCAGTGATAAGGGCAACCTGCTTCCTGGTTTCCGTGGCGGAAACCTCTATTTTACCGAGCTCTTCTTTGAGCTGTCTCAACTGTGCTTCATATTGGAACCTGAAAAATTCCTGGTAATTTTTCCGGGTGTCCTCCTCCGATTTGATCCTTCCATATTGATATTTCCTCTGGTTCCCGTCATAGAGGGGCAGCCCCAGGCTCATCCCGATACTGACACCCATGTTCTTGTAAATCTCAGCAGGCATGTTGTTCACCATGCCACCGTCGGAAAACCAGCTCACACTGGGTTTGTAATGACGATCAACCAGCTCGCGTTCATTCAATATCTGCAGGCTGTCGTAATAGAAGCGTTTAAACAGCGGTGAAGCTGACAGATCCGGGCCCGTATGTTCATCCACCGCAGGAAGGCTTAGTGCAGCAACAGCCGTATCCCTCACCCCGCAGATGACGTTCAGGTTTGCATATTCCTTGCGGAACTGCACATCGAGGTCCCTGATATTCCTCTCAAGACTCATGGTTGCTATCCTGAGAGTCAGGTAATCGGTTTGCCGGTAAATCCCTTGTTCAACATACCGGCTAAGAATTTTCTCCTGGTTAGAAAGGGTGGCAAGGTCCTCAGCCTGGTATTTCTTTTCCATGAAAGCTGCATAAGCTGCCAGGTATTGGGCCGTGATGGCTTTCTTAAGCTCGCTCGTGCTGATTTTCCTTGAATTTTCGAGGCTCATGCCCTGTATGCCGAACTTCCTGTAATTTGTCTCCCTGGTTTTTTTATTGAAAATCTGCTGGTTCACGTTCACCGTACCTATCAGCTGCTGCCCGTTGGTGATCACATCGCTGTATCCCCAGCCGTTGATCGCAGGGGCATACATCACCAGGGCATTAAAACTTATTTGGGGAAGATATGCGGCCCTGGCTACCAGGCTGTCATACTGGTTTGCCTGGATCTGGTTTGAAATGTCCTTTAAAACCGGGCTGTTGGCGATACCTTTCTGAATATAGAAATCCAGAGAGTGATCCTGGCAGTGGATGAAAGTACAGTTTAAACAGAGTAAAACAAACAGCAGTGGTAGTTTCGCCTTCACAAACACCTTGGTTGAAATATGAGTTCAAATTTACGCGACAATTTTTAAATTTCACTACTTTTGCGGCATATGTTTGGATTAAAAGGTTTCAGTAAAAAAAATAAAGAGGGTGACGAGATGACCTTCTGGGAGCATCTTGACGTCCTCAGGGGCACTATCTGGCGCTCGGTACTTGTGGCTTTCCTGCTTTCCCTGGTAGCGTTTGCATTCAAGGATATTCTCTTCGACACCATTCTCCTCGCCCCTAAATCAAAGGATTTTATCACTTACCGGGCGCTCTGCCATCTTGGAAAATTAATTTCAATGCCGGGCCTTTGCATTGACCCTTCGCATTTCGAGCTGATCAACATCAATCTTGCGGGGCAGTTCGTGGCCCATATGAATATTTCGCTGGTCGCCGGACTGATCATGGCCTTACCATATATATTGTGGGAGCTGTGGAGATTCATCAAGCCGGGCCTTACCGAAAAAGAAAGACGTGCATCCAGGGGTTCGGTGTTTGTTGTGTTCTTCCTTTTCGTGACCGGGGTTCTGTTCTCATATTTTATAGTTGCCCCGCTGATGATCAACTTTCTCGGCGGGTATACCGTCAGCGACACGGTAAAGAACCAGATCGCACTGACCTCCTATGTCAGCAATATCACCTTGCTAACGCTGCTGATGGGACTTGTGTTTGAACTTCCCGTTTTGATACTGCTTCTTACAAAACTCAGCATTCTTACTCCCGCCATGCTGAAAAAGTACCGTAAACACACATTGGTCGTCATACTTATAGCCGCAGGGGTCATTACCCCCAGCCCTGACGTTTTCAGCCAGCTTATCGTGTTCATCCCTCTTTACGGCCTTTTCGAACTCAGCGTACTCCTCTCCTCCCGCATGTACAGGAAGAAAATGAAGCCTGCCGGCTGATTTGTAACCTTCATTTAGTGCCAACGTCTAAGCTTTCATCTAAACCTCAACAAAATGGAACCTAAACGTTTATACCGCAGCCTCACCGACCGCAAGATCGCGGGCGTTGCAGGAGGCCTCGCTGAATACTTCGATACTGATCCACTTATCCTTCGTCTTGCCTTCGTGGTTCTTTCACTGGCAGGAGGCGGAGGCGTGCTGATCTATTTCATTCTGTGGATCGTGACCCCCGAAAAACCTGTTTCCTTCGGGCAGTTCAGCTCCTCACCGGCAGGTGCTTCACAGGCTGGCCCTCCCCCTGATCAGGGGCAGGCATCACAGGCCGACCCTTTCAAAACCCAGGATCCTTTCAGGACTGATGCACAAACAAAATCCTCTCCTGTTGATCCCTTCAGCAAAATTCCCGAAAAACAGAAAGGAAGCCTTGTTGGCGGACTTGTCCTGATCACCCTTGGCATACTTTTTCTCGTAAACCAGCTTGTTCCGAACGTTGACTTCGGAGACCTCTGGCCTGTTATTATCGTGGTCATAGGGGCCGGACTCCTCATCAATGCTGTGACCGGAAGGAAATAATATTCACGATTAAAAAATATTCATATGAAATTCAGACATGTTTTCTGGCCAGTGATCCTGATTGCACTCGGACTCCTCATACTGCTGAGCAACCTCGGATTTGTAGTTTCCGGATGGAGGATCATCTGGAACCTTTGGCCACTGATCCTTATATTCTGGGGCATTGCCGTGCTTCCGGTTAAAGATCTCTACAAGATAATCGCAGTAATCATCGTACTCGCATTCACAGTGACTTTTTTCAACCGCCTCACAGAACATACACCCTGGTGGAATTTTCATAACAACTGGAGGAACCATTACGACTGGAGCGATGACGACAATGACAACAACAGCGGAAATTATTCAGAGCAGGACCTCAGCGTAGCCCGCGATACGATTACAATGCGGGGCGTGCTTGATCTCGACGCTGCCGCCGGCTCATTCACCATCGAAGGTGTCACTTCCGACTTCCTGAGCTTCAAAAAAACAGGCGATATCGGAAATTATTCACTCACCTCGAAAGATACACTTGGCGTTAAAACCATCAACCTTTCACTCGAAAAAGATCATGTGAGAAGTTCAGTCCATAGTAATAAGGTCGACATAAAACTGAACGACAGACCCGCATGGAAGATGAAATTCGACATAGGAGCCGCCGATATGAACCTTGATCTTACCAATTATATCATAGATACTATCGCTGTCGACGCCGGCGCATCATCAATTAAAATGAAACTGGGAGACAAAAGCCCGCTAACGCATGTTTCACTGAATGCAGGAGCATCATCCATCAAGGTTGAAGTTCCCGAAGGCGTTGGCTGCCAGATCAACTCAGAGTCTTTCCTGATCAGCCGAAACTTTAAAGGATTCGATAAAAAAGCAGACCGGATGTATCAGACTTCAAACTTCAGCAGCAGCAAGAAGAAGATCTACATAACAATTGAAACTGCAGTCTCAAGCATTGAAGTAACCCGCTATTGATCCAGGAAAACCCTGACAGCTTCCAGGAATTCCCCGGGTGCGTCTGCGTGAACCCAATGTCCGGCTTCCGGAATGGTCTTCACCAAAGCCCCGGGGAATTTGTTTTTCAGTTCCGCAACATCTTCGTCTGTCAGGTAATCAGAATGCCCTCCCCTGATGAATAAGGCAGGCCCATTATAACTTCCCTGCACATCCACTCCTTCAAAAATATTCAGGAGATTTTCATTTATCGCACGCAGGTTAAGCCTCCAGTCAAGGGTTTTATCATCACGCCAGTAAACATTTTTAAGAAGAAACTGACGAAGGCGCAGGTTGTGAACCTTTCCTTCAATCTGCCTGCTCACATCCGAACGCGAAGAAACCTTAGTGAAATCAACACCCAGCATGGCATCTATCAGCAACTGGTGTTCGCTGTTCACAGCGGCCTTACGCAAACTGATATCCACAATAATTAATTTTTTTATTGACTGCGGATGATGGAGCGCGAAGTACATGGCAGTCTTCCCGCCGAGCGAATGTCCCATCAGGACAATGTTTTCAAGAGAGTATTCTTCGGTAAGTTCAAGCATGTCTTCTTCGAGAACCGAAAAGTCGAAGGCCGTACTATGCGGTGATTGCCCGTGATTGCGAAGGTCGGGCACGTAAACAGTATACTGTTCGCCGAGTATACGGGCAATGCTCACCCAATTGTCAGAAATACCAAACAGTCCGTGCAATATGACCATTGGTGGACCGCTTCCGAATTGCCTGCAGAACAGCTTCATTTAGAGGAAGTTTATTAACAAATTCTTGTTAACAAAATTTATGATAATTGTCAAAAATAAATAAAAATCGAGTGATATGCGATGTATTTTTGTACGCGTAAAAAAAAGTAAAAAAACATTTTTTTATTATTTACATACTAATCTGAAATTTCAACGTTTATTCACCCGAATTAATTAAAATTTTCACCAAAGAGTTTTTATAAACATAAACTGAATATTCAAAACCAAGCAATGGAAAAATCACCCAACGAGAAGCTGGCCATTCCTCGTCAAGAACTCCCCGATGACGA
>CAIJYT010000200.1 GCA_903824935.1 uncultured Bacteroidales bacterium
TCTTGCTTCCGGGTATTGTCTTCAGTTTTGCAGTACCATTAAGCAGGAGAACTCTTTCAAAGATATTGGAAATTCCCATACCCTTGATCTGATCTGCATCGAAACCGGGACCCTGGTCAAGATAGAAAATGCTTAATCCACCCTCGTTTTGAGAAATCGTCAGGTAAACCTGTCCTTTATCTGCATATTTCTGAGCGTTTGTAAAAAGTTCCTGTATAATGCGATAGATGTGAAGCTTTGTTTCATCGGGTAACCTGACCTGATCTCCGGTAAACCGGGTAATAATCTCAATTTTCCCTTTTTCAGTATAACTGCCTGATAATTCGGTGACCAATTGCTGTAAGGTCTTTTGACCGAGGATGGTATTACTCATTCTATGGGATATTTCACGGGTTTTAACCCAGAATTCGTTAAGCTGGATTTTTAAACCGGCACGCACCTCGAAGGAATACTCTGTAATATTATCGATGGATTGGGAAATACCCTGAAAGAAGGAGCCGAGGCTGTCGTGTAACTCCATACCAATACGGTTTTTTTCAATTTCTTCCATGCCGATCAGCTTTCTTGCCGATTCAATTGTTTTCCGCTGTAACTTCAATCTCGACCGTTGAATAATCAGGATTATTGAGGAAATAGAAAATAATAATAGCAGCGAAATTGCAGCCAGAAACAGTTTTAAGTGTGACAGTTTAGCATGTTGTATGATCACCGTTTTCCTGGTATTATTGATCTCGAGGTCTTTTTGTTTAAGTTCCAGGATACTGGCCAGCAGCCTTATTTGTTTGGTCGAATACTGAAGATCGGCAGCATATTTTTCCCGGTAGGCTTTCTTTTGCAGTTCTGCAGCCTTTTTGAAATCCCCCGACTGAAACAGGATATCTGAATAACTGTCATACAGTGTCGAGAGCCAGTCATGGTCCTTTTCCTGGATAGCCAGTGGTATAGCCTTATCGGCAAGGCAGCTGACAGCAATGGGTAATTGCTTTTTATCCAGGTAAATATATGCCAGGTTGTTGTATGCCGAAATCTGTATCCGGGCAAATGAATATTTTTCTGCATAACCTATCGCTGCCTCAAGATATTTAAAGGAAGAGTCCGGATTACTGAAGGAGAACCCAAGATTTGCCAGGATGCTTGCAAATTCTTCCTCAGAACCCGGAATATTGGCTATCAGTCCCAGCGCCCTTCTGTTAAATTCAATAATTTCATCAGGATTTTTCGCAAGCAATGCTTTATTTGCCAGGGCCAGGCCTTTTTGAAAATTAAGATGATGCATATCGGCCAGATAAAAAGCTGAATCAAACAATTTTCCTGCTCTTACTGAGTCTTTTGATTCGAGGGCGATGGTTCCTTTCAGACACAACCCAAGCGGTAAGATTGACCAGTCACCGATCCTTAAAGCAACCTGAATGCATGTGTCAAGTAACATCAGCGCATCTTTACTGTTAAAAGCATTGTCGTTAATCAATGCCAGATAATACAGGCTCTTAGGATAGAGGGTGTTATGAGTCTGAATCCTTGCCAGTTTGGAGGCAGTCAGGAAAAACCCGTAAGCCTTTTCGGGATCATTTTTCTGAAACACACGCCCAAGGTTATAGTAAGCCTGGGATAAGGCCTCCTTGTCTGAAACCTTAACAGCCTTTTCCAGAGTCGTAAAGGCTATGCTTTTCGCCAGTTTATTATTGATCACCATGTTCCGGCTGATCAGGCTGTCCCAGGACTTTAGCGAATCTGCCGGTAATCTGTTTTGAGGAGTGTCGGCATTGCATCTGCCGGCAAAGGCTAACGTGAAAACAGTAAAAACAAAAATGCCAGCCGTGCTAATTAATACTTGTTTGCTCATGGTATCAGAGATTTATTTATCTGCCTCAAAATCCTGAAAAAGGCAAGCTATCTGATACAAATGTAGTAAAATGCTATTTAAACTGGAGGAGGAAAAAACACCGTAAACTTTGCATCGGAGTTTCCATATAAATATGGGAATATAGATGGTTTAACGAAAGAAGGGGTGATCCTTTAGTTTCTCTGCAGTCTCCAGCTTAGTGACTCTGATATATTTTAAAAATGATTCAGTTTTCCTGTGTCCTGTGATCTGCATGATGTCCCGGATAGGGATGCCTGCTAAATAGGCATTCGTTGCAAAGGACCTCCTGGCGGTATGTGTCCTGATTTCAAGCCATTTATTAATGTTAATACTCTTGATTTGTTTACTAAAAGCTAATTGACCAATGAACCGGATTGCTTCATTTGTTTTCTGCAAGGAAATGACACCCAGTTTGTTATTGTATTTATTCAAAATTTCAAGAACCAGTGGTTTTACTGGTAATATAACCGGTTCATCTGTTTTTTGAGTCCGGACATAAAGGTTACCATTATGTATATTTTCAAAAGACACCTTTGACCAGTCTGAATGCCGTAACCCTGTAAAACAGTTTAAAACGAAAATATCACGGACCCTTCTCTTTTCCGGGATATCTATTTCAAGCTCATACAATGCCTGAATTTCAGCCTCAGTCAGATAAACAGTGTCAACATCAACTTTGATTACTTTAAAATCTCGTTTATGATGCTCCAGGTTGGTTGTGAGTTTATCTTCAACAGCTTCATTCATTAATCGCTTTACACGTTTAATATGAGACCCGATTGTATTAGGTTTAAGGCCGATTTCTTTTAGGTAGTGAGTGAACTGTAAATAAAAGTCTTTACCGATCGTATCAAAGTCTACTCTGAATCCCTTTTTTTGCTGAAAGGATTCAAGGTGGGTTTTTAGGGCATTGTAATGTAGAACATGGGTAGGGTTGAATCTGTTTTTGTATCTCTCTTGGAATACTCCGATGAAAGACAATAAGGTGGTTTGAACGATAATTTTTTCCTCTTTTCTACCGGCAAATATCTGGTAAGAATCTTTCAATTCTTGTGATTTTCTTTTAATTTCATCCTTTGAAAATACTGATTCAGAGGGGAATAGCTCGTCATACTTGTCAAGCAGGAAATTTGTGATTTCCCGCAAACGTTTGTTAGTTTCGGCAAATTCCTTCACTGGTTTCGCTTTCTTATCATCTTTATCCCAGGCTTTAGCAGGAACCGTTAAGCCCGTAGAAAGTCTCAACCTTTGGTGATTAAATGTAAACGTTATGAGAATCAATGTTTTACTATTAGATTCCTTGTGCTGATAGTATTTTACTGATGCCATATGGAGTCATTTAAAAAGTTGCCTAACAAAGATAGCGTTAGGCAGGTTATTAGGCAAATTGTGCTGAAAAAGTTATTAACAGCATGTAAATTGGTGTAAACGGGTGTAAATAAAAAACCAGCAATGACGCTGGTTTCCGTGTTTTTGGCCTGATTTTCAAGGGGTACTTTGTGATCCCGGCGCGATTCGAACGCGCGACCCACAGCTTAGAAGGCTGTTGCTCTATCCAACTGAGCTACGGGACCCCGATAAGGTTGCAAAGTTAAGGATTTTGCTAACAATTGATTCAGGGTTTGCTCCGAAATTCTATATTTGCTAATCAATTTCTAAGTACTGGGTACAAAGAATGAATGAATAATTAGTCTGCAGCCGGCAGTCTGCAGTCAGCAGTCAAAAGAAAAAATAGAATAATGAATTCTGATCAGGAAGGTAACGGAGCAACACCCAATGGTGAATTACCGGAACTGGAATCGGGCTCTCTTTCCCAGACGATCCATCTGAATGATATGTACCAGGGCTGGTTCCTGGATTATGCTTCATATGTAATCCTTGAACGAGCGGTGCCTGAGATAGACGACGGCCTGAAACCTGTTCAGAGGCGCATACTGCATGCGATGAAAGAACTCGATGACGGGAGGTACAACAAGGTTGCCAACATCATCGGCCATACTATGAAATACCATCCTCACGGAGATGCTTCCATAGGGGATGCACTGGTGCAGCTTGGGCAGAAAGACCTGCTGGTCGATTGCCAGGGAAACTGGGGCAATATACTTACAGGCGACAGCGCCGCAGCTGCGAGATATATAGAGGCCAGGCTCACGAAATTTGCACTTGAGGTGCTGTTCAATCCGAAGACAACAAAATGGAAATCCTCATACGACGGAAGGAACAAGGAGCCTATGGCGCTGCCTTCCAAATTCCCCTTGCTTCTTGCACAGGGAGTTGAGGGCATTGCAGTGGGCCTCGCGTCAAAGATACTTTCTCATAATTTCAATGAACTGATCGATGCCTCCATAAAAATCCTTCAGAATAAGGAATTTGAATTATTTCCTGATTTCCCCACCGGTGGAATGATAGACGTCTCAAAATATAACGACGGGATCAGAGGTGGGAAAGTAAGGCTGAGGGCCAGGATAGTGTTGGAAGACAAAAAGACCCTGAAGATCACCGAGATCCCTTACGGAACAACAACAGGGTCAATCATTGATTCCATTCTCACCGCTAACGATAAAGGCAAGATCAAGATTCGCAAGATCGACGACAATACTGCCGAAAACGTGGAAGTGATGATTTACCTGGCGCCGGGTGTTTCGCCTGATACCACGATGGATGCACTTTACGCCTTCACTGAATGTGAAGTCTCGATTTCACCGAACTCCTGTATTATTCAAAACGGTAAACCGGGATTCCCGGGAGTGTCGGAGATCCTGAGGAATAACACAAAGCAAACGGTTATACTCCTGAAAATGGAGTTGCAGATCCAGCTTGAAGAATTGAAAGAACATCTTCATTTTTCATCTCTTGAAAAGATATTTATTGAAAATGAGGTTTATGAAGGGATCAAGAAATGCAAAACCGATGAGGACATCGACACTGCTATACGTAAAGGACTGAAGCCATTTGCGAAACAGATCATCAGGGCAGTAAGCGAGGATGACATCAGGAGACTGAGGAAGATCCCGATTGAACGTATATCAAAGTTCAATTCCGACAAGTCTGATGAAGTGATAAAAGGCATCAGCCTTGACATGGAGGAAGTTCAGAACCATCTTGATAATCTTACAGACTACGCGATAGAGTACTACCGTCAGATACGAAAAAAATACGGGAAGAACCGCGACAGGAAAACCGAGATCAGGAATTTCGAGGTCATTGAAGCAGCGAAAGTTGCCGCAGCCAACGAAAAACTTTATGTTAACAGGGAAGAAGGGTTTGCCGGAACCGGTCTCAGGAAGGATGAGTACGTTTGCGACTGCTCCGATATCGATGATATTGTGATTTTCAGGGATGACGGCAGTTTTATTGTGACAAAGGTTGCAGAGAAGGTCTTTGTCGGCCAGAATGTAACATATATCAACGTCTTCCAGAAGAATGACAACCGCACGGTATATAACGTGATATACCGAGACGGCAAGAACGGGAAGATCATGGTCAAGCGATTCAGCGTTCTTGGAGTTACCCGCGATAAGGAATATTATGCCACCAAAGGCACACCCGGGTCGAAGATACTGTATTTTACCGCAAATCCGAATGGGGAAGCCGAAGTCGTGAAAGTGGAACTGAAACCCAAGCCAAGGCTGAAGAAAACAACTTTCGACTTTGATTTTGCTTCCCTGGCCATCAAGGGAAGGTCGTCGATGGGCAACACCCTCAGCAAATATGCTGTAAGAAAGATCGAAATACGGCAGGAAGGAGTTTCAACCCTGGGGTCACTGAATATCTGGTATGATGATACGGTACAAAGGCTGAATACCGATGGCCGCGGGACTCTGCTGGGTGCATTTGCAGGTTCCGACAGGATACTGACCATAAACCAGAGCGGGGCCTATAAGGTTACATCCTTTGACCTGTCAACTCATTTTGATGAGGATATGATCTTTATCGCGAAGTTCGATCCTCTGAACATTTGCACTTCGGTTTACCAGGAGACTGACACTAAACTGTATTACATCAAACGCTTCACCATAGAACCCACTGAGAAAAAGGTCGAATTTGTTGAACCTGCAGATAAAATGGTTCTGTTCACGTTTGACAAATATCCCCAGGTGCAGATCCTTTTCGATATGAAACTGAAAACGAAAGGAGCTGAATCGGAGATTGTATCAGTTCATGAATTCATAGGCGTTAAAGGTGTAAAAGCAAAGGGCAGGAAGGTCACTGTGTATCCCGTGAAAAAATTCGAATGGCTGGAACCCCTTCAGATTGCAGAACCTGTTGCAATGGCAGAAGCAATTCCAGCTGCTGAGGTTCAGGCGGAAATACCAGTAATCATACCTGATGAGGACCCCCTGCCTGAAGTTCAGGCCAGGGAGCCTGGAAAACGAAAACCTCCTGCCTCTCAAAAAAAGACAGGAGGGGCAAAGCCCGGGTCGGGACAAAATCAGGATGAAGCAAAACCAGCTCCTGAAACCAGGCCCATTGTTGATCCTAAGCCTGCAGCCCGGCCCAGGCCCGCAAAAGGCGGCGTTACAGGTAAAGAAGTAAAGCAGGCCCCGGCTGCAGAACCCGGACCCGGAGCCAGGGGAAAGGCAGGAGAAAAACCTCAGGCCGTTAAGCAGGGTAAAAGGAAGTCCAAAGAAGAAATAAAGGGTGAACAGATGGAACTTTTTTAAGAATGAAGATGTTTACCCGGATTATTTGCAATCAGTATCATGAACGACAATAAAATACTTCCCCTTACCAGGGATGTTACCTGGATCGGTGTTCTCGACCGCGACATAGTGACGTTTGATGTGGTTATGGAAACGAAGTTCGGAACCACTTATAATTCCTATTTCATAAATGCCGGAAAAAAAGCTGTTATCGAGACTGTGAAGGAGCGTTTCTGGGATGTTTACAGGGGGAAACTAAGTAAACTGACCGACCCTGCCACCATAGATTACATAGTGATGAATCATACCGAGCCTGACCATTCAGGTTGCGTGGCAAAACTGCTGGAAATTGCACCAAAGGCAAAAGTGGTCGGAAGCGGCAATGCGATCCGTTACCTTAAGGACCTGCTTGGTTTCGAATTCCCACACCTTATCATTAAAGACGGGCAGACCCTGGATCTCGGAAATAAAAGCCTGAAATTTATAGGAGCTCCGAACCTGCACTGGCCTGATTCCATCATGACATACCTGGCCGAAGATAAAATACTGTTCACCTGCGATATTTTCGGCGAGCATTTCTGCAACGAAGCAATGTTTGATGATGCAGTGCCTGATTTCAGCGATGCTTTCCGTTACTATTTCGATGTGATCATGAAGCCATACAGCAGGTTCATGCTGCAGGCCATAGAGAGGATGAGCCCGCTTGATATCCATATGATCGCCCCGGGTCATGGGATGATCCTCAGGAAAGACTGGAAAAAATGGGTTGACGTCACTGTCAAATACAGCGGGGAATATCTCATGAACCCAAACCGCAACAAGGTATTCCTGGCTTATGTTTCAGCCTATCACAACACCGGCCTTATTGCTGAAAAAATAGCCGAAGGGATTCGTTCTGCAGGCAGTATCGACGTGGACCTCTGCGATATCGAAAACATGGACCTGTCGCTTATTGATCAAAAACTGGTTCAAAGCTCGGGCATCATGATCGGTTGCCCTACCTTCAGCCAGAATATACTGTTGCCTGTTTACCAGGTGTTCGCCATGATCAATCCCATCCGTGACCGCGGCAAACTTGCAGCAGTTTTCGGTTCCTACGGCTGGAGCGGGGAGGGGGCAAAGATCATGAGTTCAGCCCTGACAAACCTGAAGCTTAATGTAATGGATGAGGGGCTGATGATCAAATTCACACCTCATGCCGACACCCTGAAGCGTTGCTTTGATTATGGCAGGACTTACGGGGAAAGGTTTCTATCCTTATAATATTTAAACGATTAGGAAGTTATATTTACTATGATCCGGATAAAGTACCTGGCAATAATTTTAGGGCTCTGCCTCCTATTTCTTGCATCCTGCCTGCCTGAACAGAAGTTCGCACGCGACTTCGTGAAAAAAGGCCCCAAAATCAGGTTGCTGGTAACGCCACCTGATTATATTTATAAATACAATCACAAGGGGGAGCAGATAGAGGGTTTCGCAAAAATGACGGATAAAGAGCAGGATTCGGCTCTTTTTTTCAGCAGTCTTTTTATCCAGAGGATGAACGATTCCATTATACTTGAAAATTACGTGAACCAGTTCATTGCCGAGTTGAGAGCTTCCAATTTCGACGTTTATCTGCCTGACCAGATGGAGGAGTTTCTCACTGACAAGACACAGGCATACACTGTCAATATTTCCCAGATCCAGCTTGATGAATACATTTATCCGTTTGAGGATAAAGAACCTATTAATGATACGGTATACTATCGTAAATTCGACCTGAATGCGATGGATTTCAGTGTTTGGTTGGAGCTTAGCAAGGTCAATGCTGAAAAGCCAAGGAAGACTGTATTGTATGATTCCGAGTCGGCTTACGACAGCTTTGACGGTAATTTCGTTGTCGACCCCTGGACAAGTTCAGTGAGGTATAAATTTCACCTTGATACGCTTTCCCTCAAAGATATCTATGGCATGTGCGGCTATCTGGCAAAAAAGCACGGGGAGTATCTTTTTGACTTCTTTATGAACCAGTGGGTTGCATTTAACATGCCCCAGACTCAGTACGGCACCTATTACTATCACTTCAACCGCAAGCGGAATGTTATGGAAGCCACTGAAGATGAAATGTTTGAAATCCTTAAAAGCAAATAAGCTCAGAAGCTGATCCTGGCGTAAGGAGTATCGGCCTGGCTGCCAAAATCCCGTTTCAGAAATTTAAAATACCCTGTTACAGCTATCATTGCTGCATTATCGGTAGTATAAGCAAGAGGGGGAATGAAAATATTCCAGCTTTTTTGATGCCCGAGACCGTAAAGGCCCGAACGTAATCCTGAATTTGCTGAAACCCCGCCTGCAATTGCAATTTCGTGTATGCCGGTTTCAGTGGCTGCTTTGTCAAGTTTCGAGATCAGTATGTCGACGATGGTCTTCTGCATAGAGGCACAGAGATCGGCTTTGTTGTTTTCGATAAACAGGGGATCTTCCTTCAGCCGGTCCCTCAGAAAGTAGAGGAAGGATGTTTTAAGCCCGCTGAAACTGAAATCAAGCCCTGGGATGTTCGGTTTTGAAAACGAAAATCGGTCAGGGTTTCCTTCTCTGGCAATTCTGTCTACAACAGGCCCGCCCGGATATGGCAACCCCATGATCTTTGCTGCTTTATCAAAGGTCTCACCTGCGGCATCGTCAAGGGTCTGGCCTATGATATGCATATCGAAATGATCCTTTACGATTACAATCTGGGTATGCCCGCCCGAAACGGTGAGGCAGAGAAACGGAAATGTGGGCACCGAACCTGTTTTCTCAGCATTACGGATAAAGTGGGCCATAATATGGGCCTGGAGGTGGTTGATTTCAATGAGAGGGATGTTGAGTCCCATAGCAAAAGCCTTGGAAAATGAAGATCCGACCAGGAGGGACCCCAGCAGCCCCGGACCCCTCGTATAGGCAACTGCAGAAAGCTGATTTTTACCTATATTTGCTTTTTGCAGTGCTGTATGAATCACAGGTATGATGTTCTGCTGGTGGGCACGGGATGCAAGTTCGGGGACTACTCCTCCAAAAGAGGAGTGGATATCCTGGTTCGCAGTAACGTTTGAGAGGATCACATCATCGGCGATTACTGCAGCGGCAGTGTCATCGCAGGAAGATTCTATACCTAGTATGTAGTGCGGCATTCTGCAGTTTAATATAAGGGATGCTCACAGCCTTTATGCAGGGGGCATCATTGAAAAACGAAGCAAAAGTACCATAAAAACAGGATCGTGCCCAGGATAACTCAGAAGGATCTTGCAAACCCCTGTAAAATAGGGTAAAATGAGCGTCATTAAAACACTTGCCAAAATATTGCTCATTATCCTCGTGATCATCTTTTCGCTGGGGTTTACGCTATGGACGGTGGTCAGGAACCCTGAAGTTCAAACCCTGGGGGCAAGAATTGGTGCTGCTTACCTGTCGAAGGAATGGAAAACAGAAGTGAGGATCGGAAGTTTCAGCCTGAACCCCTGGGATGGGCTTGTCATCAATGATATCAGCCTGAAAGACCATAAGGGAGAATACGCGTTAAGTGCAAAAGAGATTGCGATACGCCCAGGGCTCATCAGGTTCAGGAAGCACAGGATAAATATTGATAAAATTTTTCTTGAAAACGGAATCATCCAGCTTTTAGTTCACAGGGGTGACACATCACTGAACATCAAACCTTTTATTGATTATTTCGCAAGCAAGGATACAACACGTAAACCTGATACAGTAAAGGGGAAACCATGGGAGTTCTCAGTATCCAACGTGATTTTGAAATCGACCAGGTTTCACTTTGAAAACGAGAACAACGAAAGAATTCCCGTAGGCATGGATTATGCAAATATCGATGTGAATGATATCAACCTTCACATAACCGATATCCGTTTTGATGCCGACACCATAAGGGCCAACATCATGGAACTCTCGGCAAGGGAGAGGAGCGGGTTTCATGTAAAACGTCTTAGCGGGGAATTTCATGTCAGCCCCTGTTTTCTTAAAGCAAATAACCTTAAAGTCCTTACCGACAATTCGGACATCTCCCTGAGTTTTGCTTTTCTCTACCCTTCCTGGAATGCATATAATGATTTCCTGAACGCCGTTACCATCAAGGGGAATATTGCCCCTTCGTATCTCGACCTCCAGGATATAGGCTTTTTCGCCCCGGATATCCGCAGGATGAAAGATCGTTTCCGTTTTGAAGGGAAGGTTGACGGCACCGTAAGCAATTTCAGGGCGAAGGAATTCAGGATCGCATACGGCAACAATACCTACTTCTGGGGTAATATCAGGGCTTTCGGTTTACCCGATGTAAAAGAGACTTTCGTGGATTTGGCAGTTAAGACCATGACCACAAACAGAAAGGACATCGAAAATTTCATGCTTCCCGGGGAAGGTGACAGCATACTGTTGCCAAAGATGTTGTCGAACTTAGGAGTGCTCTGCTTCAACGGGAATTTTACAGGTTACTACAATGATTTTGTTTCGAATGCGCTTTTCAGGACGAATCTAGGCAACATCCGAACCGACCTTGTGATGCACAGGACCCATGATGAATATGAACTTTCATACCAGGGCGACCTGGATGTTTCAGGCTTTAACATTGGAAAACTCATCGGCGATACTTCAAAGATAGGGGTAACAACTTTCAGGGCGGAAGTCAAAGGAAAAGGGCTGAGTTCCGCCAATGCGGATATTGAGATGAACGTGCATATAGATTCCACCCGGCTGTTGAATTATAATTACCACCAGCTTGATGTGAGAGGGCTTTTATTCGATAAACGATTTACAGGGTATCTCGATGTGAATGACAGGAACCTGTCGCTGAATTTCACAGGCATGGTGAATTTCGCTGATACCATACCCGGTTTTGATTTTATCTCCGACATCCACCATGCCCAGCTTTTCAACCTGGGCTTTCTCCGCCGCGACAGCACAGAGATCCTGGGAACACTGATCAGGGCTAAGTTTACAGGGAACAAACTGGATAATATCGACGGCCATATCGGCCTTGAGAATACGAATTACGTGGAAGGGGTCAAGTCGGTTCATATGAAGAACCTCCTGCTGACCAACGATATTGATAAAAACGGGGGGAAGTCGTATCACCTTACCTCTGATTTCGTGGATGCTGATATCAGCGGGCATTTCAGCTTCAAACAGGTTGTCCCTTCATTGTACATATTCATTAAGAATTACCTTGCCTCATTTTATCTTAAAGATTCAGTCAAAGTTGAGGCCCTGGTAACTTCCGGACAAGTCATGAAATGCGATGTCAGGTTCAAAAACACCGACCAGCTTACGAACATTTTCGTGCCATTTCTGAAAGTCTCGGAAAATGCAACTATCGAAGGCTCTTACGATGAGCTCAAAGGCATTTTGGCTGTAAGGGGCCAGGCTCCTTCAGTTGATGTCTCGGGAATACTTATCCCGAACTGGCATCTTTACGCACAGACCAACGGGAAGGAGTTGAGTGTTAACACCGGGTCAGATGCAGTGTATTTTAAAAAGGCTTCCAAAAACGATAGTGTCGAGGTAAGGCTCGACACCATGAACATCACCGCAAATATCCGCCACGACAGCGTCCTTTATGCCTTCTCCTGGGCGGAATCAGGCAGGTTGAGCGGTTTTGACGGCTTTGTGAGTTTTTTCAACAACCCTAAAACTGAGATCAAGATAACGAATATGGGCGTTCTTGCCAACAACCGTGAATGGACAGTCGACCGCGATAATTATATAACGATTGATACAAACCTGATCCACTTCAATAGGTTGTTTTTCTCCTCGGGTGACCAGTTTCTTCATGCCGACGGCAGTATTTCGGCCCGGCCCCAGGATACCCTTTCTCTTGCTTTTAACAAAGTCGATATCTCATCCCTTAATAAATTCACGGGGACCACTGCTATTAATGTCGAAGGAATGCTCAGCGGGAAGCTGATGCTGATGAATGTTTACAAGGAAATCAGGATACTCTCGGATCTCAGACTGGAAAATTTTAAATTCAATAAGGAGCTCCTGGGCGATGCCTTGTTTAATGTCAATTATATCAAGGCTGACAAGCGGTTTGACGTAAGGGCAAGGATAGAGTACACCGGGAATGTGGGGAAGAACATTCCTCTTGACCTCAGCGGAAGCGTTTATACCGGGAAGGAAACAAAACTTGATTTCGCTCTTGACCTGAAGAACCTGAACCTGAAAATGCTTCAGCCCTTTGTGAAAAGTTTCATGACAGGGGTGAACGGTATGGCATCCGGGCACACCAGTATAAAAGGGACCCTGGACAAGCCTCGTCTTTCGGGGAGCCTGACCCTGAGCCGTACCGAATTCAAGATCACCTACCTTAATGTAATGTATTCGATTGCGGATGTGGTGCGTATTGATTCCAATGCCTTTGTCTTTAACAAGATAACCATTTACGATTCCCTGGGAAACAAGGGGACCCTCAACGGGCGCATCAGCCATGAATACTTCAGGGATATGCGTCTTGACCTGAACGTTGACCTGAATAATTTTTCTGCCTTTAACAATACCTACGCGCAGAACCAGGTGTTTTACGGCAAGGCGAGGGGGACAGGGTCAGTGCATGTTTTTGGCCCCCTGGATAATATCACTGTTGCAGTTAAAGCCGAAACTGGAAAGAATACCTCAGTTGCCATACCTTTAAACCTTACCGCCAGCGTTTCGCAGAATGACTTCATCCAGTTTATCAACAGGAAGGATACCCTGAATCCGCATGAAAATATTGTTAAAAAAGACGAGTCCAACCTGAACCTGAACATTGCACTGAGGGCAAACCCTGATGCAGTTGTCCAGGTTTTTCTTCCTGATCAGCTGGGGAATCTTAAAGTTCAGGGAACCGGGAATATTGTAATGGCCATGACCCCTGCAACACCCTTCAGCATGACAGGAACTTATGCCATAACGAAAGGCTCCTTTGTATTCCAGATCAAGAACCTGCTGAGGCTGCCGATGAGCATAAGCGAAGGAAGCAGGATATCATGGTCGGGCGACCCTGCCGATGCCATGCTGAGTGTGAATGCGGTGTATCGCACGAAAACCACACTCGCAGGGCTTACTTCAGATGCCACCGAGGCCCAGACCAGGTTCCCGGTTGAAGTTATTTTCCATCTTGGGGGCAAGCTTGAAAATCCTGATATAAAATTCTCGATGAACCTTCCCAATGTGGAAGAAGATATCAAGGTGAGGGTTTACCAGAGTATTGATACAACCAATGTTTCGGAAATGAACCAGCAGATGCTATACCTGCTTGTCACAAACTCTTTCAAACCCGTGGTTTCCTCTACTGCTTCCGCCCTTAACGTAGGAGCCACATCTGCATCCCTTGTTACGAACCAGATCAATTCGTGGCTTTCGGGAATTTCGAACAACGTCAACCTGGGGGTCAATTACCGCCCGGGCTCATCCACCGACAACCAGTCCTGGGACGTCTCCATGTCTACACAGTTCCTCGACAACAGGCTGCTTATAGACGGCACATTCGGGATGACGACCTATAAAAGCAACTCCATCCAGCCTAACCAGATCGTTGGTGATATCAATATAGAGTATATCCTCAGCAAGAACAGGAGGTGGAGGGTGCACGCCTTCAACCGTACAAACAATCTCAATTACCTGAATAACAACTCACCTTATACCCAGGGGGTGGGAGTTAAGTACCAGAGGGATTTTTATACCTGGGGTGAATTGTTCCACGGGAAGAAATGGGCCGAGAAGCAGGCCAGGAAAGCAAAGAGCAAATAATGTCTTTTACCGTATACAGAAGCTCAGCCGGATCAGGCAAAACCTATACACTTGTAAAGGAATACCTGAAGATTATTTTGCAGGATACCGACAGCTTCAGGAATATACTTGCAGTAACGTTTACCAACAAAGCGGCAGGGGAGATGAAGCAAAGGGTGCTGAGCTGCCTCGAAGAGCTTTCCGGACCTGAGGCAGGAAGCGGTAAAGCTACAAAGTCACTGCTCCCCGAACTTGTTGCAGCCACAGGGCTCAGCGAAACCGAACTCAGCCTGAAAGCCGCGGAGGTCCTGAAAAAGATACTTCACCATTATTCCGATTTTTCAATAGGGACCATCGACAGCTTCTCACACCGCATCATCCGCACTTTTGCACATGACTTCGGGCTGTCGGTGAATTTTAAGGTGGAACTGGATTCCGACGAGCTGATAGAAACCTCTGTTGACCTTCTGCTGGATAAAGCGGGTGATGACGGGCAGCTGACTTCCCTCCTGGTGAATTTCCTTGAAAGCAATATTGAGGACGATAAAAGCTGGGCTATTGACCGTTCCCTGATGGAATTTTCGAAACTCCTGATGGACGAAGAAAGCCAGCAGCATCTAGTGAAGCTGAGGAACATGAGCGTTGAGGATTTCAAGACTGTCGCGGCATTTCTGCGTAAGAGCATAAGGGAGTTCGAGAAGGCTATGAAGGATGCAGCCTCTGTCGCATGGAAAGCCATTTGTGACGAGGGACTTGAGCAGCAGGACTTCGCCTACGGAAAGTCTGGTTTTGCGTGGTATTTCGAACAGGTGGCCGGCGGAAGGACCGACAAACTCGTGCCTGGCTCCAGGCTGGTCGCCGCGGCTGAAAAAGACGGCTGGAGCGGCGGTAAAGCCTCATCCGCAGTCAAAAATAAAATTGAAGCGATCAAACCCCTGCTCTCCGAAAGTTTTCAGACCTTGCTGGGCCTCGCAGGAAAATCCTATCTCCGCTACAAGCTTTTCAGGCTGCTGGGTAAATCGGTATATCCGCTGGCGGTGCTGAACAGCATTGACCAGATCATGCAGGAGTTCAAGAAACAGAATAACATCGTTCATATTTCGGAGTTCAACAGCAGGATCGCAAGTATCGTCATGGGAGAACCAGTGCCTTTCATCTATGAAAGGATGGGCGAGAAATACCATCATATCCTTATCGACGAATTCCAGGATACCTCGGCCCTGCAGTGGCAGAATTTCGTGCCCCTGATCGAGAATTCGCTGGCATCGGGCTATTTCAATCTTGTTGTCGGCGACGGCAAACAGGCTATCTACCGCTGGAGAAATGGTGATGTTGAACAGTTCACTTCGCTTCCCGACCTCAAAGGCAGCGCAGAGAACAGGCTTATCAGTGAAAGGCAGGAGTCGCTGAAGAGGAACTTCAGTGAGCAGAAGCTTGACAGGAATTTCAGGTCGGGAGAGGTGATAGTGGATTTCAATAATGATTTCTTCGGATTCATCAGCTCCATGCTCGATGATCCCAGGAAAAAGGTCTATGAAGGCCTGGCCCAGCTTGCCGACAAGGCCAGGGAAGGAGGGTATGTGAATATTTCCTTTACAGGGAAGGGCGGGGATGAAGAAGAAAATGCCGGAGACCTGATGCTGAAAAAGGTCCTGGGCATTATCGGAACATGCAGGGCCGATGGTTACAGGTTCGAGGACATCGCGGTACTTTGCCGGTCAAACGGCTATGCCTCGCAGATTGCAAGAACCCTTATCTACAAGGCTATTCCCGTTGTTTCAGGTGAATCCCTGCTGCTTAATTATTCCCCCCTGGTGCGCCTGCTCACAAGCCTTGTCAGGCACATTTTCGGCCCTGTCAACCCTTTGATACAGGCTGAAATCCTTACCCTTTACAAAGAACAGATGACAGACGGAAATTCCTTTTTTGCTTCATGGCTGATGTGCAACCCAGGGGAAAGGACCAAACGTTTTGAGGGTTTCCTCGCCTCCAAGATGGGCGAGGATGCCGCAGATTCCTTGAAAACACTGCCTGTTTACGATCTTTTCGTAAGCCTGGTAAACTTTTTCTGCCCTTCCTCGGCAGGAGATCCTTATGTTCAGTTCTTCCTGGATGCCGTCCTCGATTTCAGTTCCGATAAATCCTCTTCCGCTCCTGATTTCCTTGTGTGGTGGGATGAACATCATGACAAGCTTTCGGTGATCATGCCTTCGGGCCTGGATGCGGTGCAGGTGATGACCATTCATAAAGCGAAGGGGCTGCAGTTCCCAGTCGTGATTTACCCCTTTGCAGGCGATTCTTTAAGGAATACCAGGAAATATCTCTGGGCCGGGCTCGATTACCAGGAAGTGCCAGGTTTAATTGCCTCTATCATTCCTTCGGAGAAAGAGATGGAGGAAACCCCTTTTGCAGGGAAGTACAGCGAAGAAAGGCAGAAATCGAAGCTCGACCTCATCAACGTGATGTATGTGGTAATGACAAGGCCTGAACAAAGGCTGTACCTTCTTCCGCCCCTGCCGAAAGCATCTGAAGAAACGGTATCAGTCCCTTCATTTCTCAGGGCCTGGCTGCAGCATAAACAGGTATGGGAAGACGGCCGGTTTGATTATGACTTCGGATCCCCAGCCACTGTCAGCCCGGCGGTGAAAGCAAAAAAGCAGATTCATCCTATGCCTGCCCTCGCTTTCGCTGAATGGAGGGGGAGGGTCAGGATACGTTCAAATGCACCTGAGATGTGGAACCTTGATGATCCCGACAGGAACAGGAGATTCGGGAACGTTCTCCATACCTTGCTTGCGGGCCTCACTACTGCAAGGGATTCTGAGGATATGATATCTGCCATGCTTGAAAACGGACTGCTCGACAGGGCCTGGGAAGATGAAATCCGAAGAAAGGTAAAATCAATACTGGATGAACCAGGCCTGGCTTTTATTTTTGATGAGACTTCGGATGTGCGCCCCGAGGCTGAAATACTGACTCCCGAAGGGCATACCTTGCGCCCCGATCGTGTTATTATAAAGGAGGGGCAGGCCGTGGTGGTCGATTATAAAACAGGGAAGCCGATGGAGAAATATAAGACCCAGCTTGAGCAGTATGCAAAATGCCTTGAAGATATAGGTTATAAAAATGTGAAGAAATACCTGCTGTATCTTGAGCCGGAGGTGAGGCTGGAGGAAGTGTAAAATAGCGAAATAGCGAAAATTTTGGAAACATGAACATTGAAGAAAAAATAGCGAAGCTTTACCGGTCATGGAGTGGGGGAGATGCGTCGAGGATTGACAGGATCGCGGGATCGGGGTCGTACAGGCAGTATTTCAGGATCAGCGGGGGGGCGGGCAGCGTGGTTGCAGCATATAATGCAGACATCCGTGAAAATATAGCCTTCCTGGAATTCACCAGGCATTTCCTGTCGGTGAAAATGCCAGTGCCCGGGTTGTTATATTCAGCCCCTGAAAATGATGCCTACCTTTTACAGGACCTGGGTGATACAACCCTTTTTTCAGCCCTTTCAAAGCTTCGTTCGAATGACAACCATATTTCTGCCGAAGGCGGAAAACTCTATATGTCGGTTGTTGAACAGCTGACGGGATTCCAGGTGAAGGCAGGACGTGGTATCCCTTTTCAGCATTGCTACCCGAGGCCTGCATTCGACAGGCAAAGCATGATGTGGGACCTGAATTATTTCAAATATTATTTCCTCAAACTGGCAAAGATCTCTTTCGATGAACAAAAGCTGGAGGAGGACTTCAATGCTCTTGCCGATTTCCTGCTGGAGGTGCCTCTTGAGAATTTCATGTACCGTGATTTCCAGTCGAGAAACATCATGATCCATGAAAATAAGCCCTGGTTCATCGACTACCAGGGCGGGCGTAAAGGAGGTCTTCAGTATGACCTTGCATCTCTTTTATATGATGCAAAAGCCGATCTGCCTGAAGAATTCAGGCAGGGATTGCTCGATCATTATATAAGTGTAAGCCGGGAATCAGGATCATTTGATGAATATCTTTTCAGAAGGTATTTTGACGGCTTTGTACTCATCAGGATACTGCAGGCTATGGGGGCTTATGGTTTCAGGGGGTATTATGAAAACAAGCCACTGTTCCTTCAGAGCATTCCTTATGCAGTGAAAAACCTTAAGATCCTGAAAGAAAGATCGGGGATACCGCTTAAGCTGCCGGCGCTGATGAAAGCCCTTGAAGAGATCATCGGCAATCCCTCTTTTTCATCGGTCAAACCCTCTTCAACCCATCTTAAAGTCATGATCTCCAGTTTTTCTTTTAAGAAAGAACTTCCTGCCGATGATTCAGGGAACGGGGGCGGATTTGTCTTCGACTGCCGTGCCCTGCCAAATCCGGGACGGTATCCCGAATATAAAACCGTTAGCGGCAGGGATAAGCCGGTGGTCGATTTTCTTAAAAAGGAACCTGAAGTCGATGTATTTCTCAACCATGCTTTCGGCCTTGTAAGCCAGAGCGTGCTGAACTACATTGAAAGAGGATTTTCAAGCCTGGTGGTAAGCTTCGGCTGTACCGGCGGGCAGCATCGGTCGGTTTACTGTGCCGAGGAGATGGCCAGGCATCTGACTGAAAAATTTAATGTTAAAGTTGAATTAAAACATTCTGAGATAATTAAACATGAGTCAGGGAAAGTGAATATTGAATATTGAATTTTGAAATTAATTTCAAAATTCAACATTCGTTGATCAATAGTCGCTATTCGAAATCCCTTCTCTTCCAACCCTCTTGATATGAAAGCATTGATACTTGCGGCAGGTTTGGGTACGAGGCTTAAGCCTTTGACCGATTCCATTCCCAAAGCCCTGGTTGAGATAAACGGGAAGACCTTGCTGGAACATTCCATAGACCACCTGAAACGCTACGGTGTGAAGGAGGTGATTATAAACGTGCATCATTTTCCTGACCAGATCATCAGTTTTCTTAAAGAGAAGAAGGATTTCGGGCTCAATATTGAAGTTTCGGATGAGAGGGATGAATTGCTTGATACAGGCGGAGGGGTAAAAAAAGCTTTATGGTTCTTCAGCGAGGGGGGGCCGTTTATCGTAAGGAACGTGGATGTGCTCTCTGATACCGATCTTGGCGCAATGCTGGAGTTTCATAAAAAACACAAACCTCTTGCGACGCTTGCAGTAAGGAACAGGGAGACTTCGAGGTATATGCTGTTCAATGAGCGCTGGGACCTTATCGGATGGACCAATGTAAGTACGGGTGAAAGGAAACTGAGCAGGAAAGATCACAAGAGGATGTATCCTCTTGCCTTTTCAGGCATACAGATTCTGGATCCTTCAATCATTCCGCTTATCACGGAGGAGGGAAAATTTTCGCTCATCGCCATGTACCTGAGGCTGTCGAGAGACCACCGGATCTGCGCTTTTTCTGATAGTGAATCCTTTTGGTTTGATGCAGGCAAAAGAGAGGACATCAAGTGATGAAAGCTTTCCTGGAACAAGCAGCCGACCACCTGGCAGCATCCTATGGGGATGATGTTTCAGGCCTTTGCATTGTTTTGCCCAATCTCAGGGCCGGTTTGTTCCTCAGGAAATTTCTTGCTGCAAAGCTTAACAAAACGATATGGTCGCCCTATATCTGCTCAACCGAGGAATTTCTTACTTCAGTTGCGGGTTTGAGACCTGCAGATCCATTGCAGATTTTGTTCAGGCTTTATGGTATTCATAAAGAGATTGAAAAGGAAAAGGCACAGCCCTTTGAGGAATTTATCAGTTGGGCTCCCCAGTTGCTGAGCGATTTTGACGAAGCCGATCGTTATCTTGCAGATACCAGGCAGTTGTTTTCGGCCCTGACCGATGTCCGCGCCATCTCGGTATGGAACCCCGAAAACCGCGAGCTTACTGATTTTGAAAAGCAGTACCTGAAATTCTACGGTTCCTTATACGTCTATTACAGCAGGCTTGTGGATGAGATGCTTGAACATAAACAGGCATATCCCGGGCTCATCTTTCGTATGGCCAGCCTGGGAATAGAGAAGTTCAGCGAAAAGCTTCCATGGAAAAAAGTTGTATTTACAGGATTCAATGCTCTTTCTGCTGCCGAGAAACATGTGATGGACGTACTTCACCGGCAGGGGAAAGCTGAATTCCTATGGGATGCCGATGAATATTACCTGGATGACAATGCCCAGGAAGCAGGGGCGTTTCTAAGGGACAACCGGAAAAAGTGGGGAGGAAAAGAATTTAACTGGGTTTCTGACGATATAAGATCCCTGCCGAAAACCATCACGATTACAGGGGTTCCCAATAACACAGCCCAGGCCGGTTTCTCAGGGGAGCTGATTAAAAATATCAAAACTCCTGATGAGAAAACCGCGGTGGTACTCCAGGATGAGAAGCTGTTGATCCCCCTGCTGTATTCGCTTCCGGCCGAAGGAGGAGAGATGAATATCACCATGGGCCTTCCCTTGTCGCAAACACCACTGAGCGACCTGCTGGAGCTCATCTTCAGGCTTCAGCTGAACAGGGAAAAATTCACATCAGGAAGACGCGGGGCAGATCTTTTCTATTTCAGGGATGTACTTGCATTGCTCAGGCATCCGTATATTTCGGGCCTTTCGGCCGGGATGATGGAAGGCAATCGTTTTGTGTTTGATAAAATGATAGAATCCATAAGCTCAGGAAATAAGGTGTTCATCAGGGCCGAAGAGATACTCAACCCCGGGACAGGCCTTTTTTCGGCCAATGCCGATTTTCTTAAGCCCTTGTTTTTTGCATGGAAGTCGCCCGAAGATGCATTACTCGCATTAAAAGAGATAACAGGCAGCTTCAGGGACCAGCTGTTAAGAAAGGCTGAAACGCTTGAACTCGAGTACCTGTTTGCTTTTGCCAAAATAATTCAGCAGGTCGACGGCCTGCTCGGACAATACCCTGGTAACGTTAAGACCCTGCAGACACTGGCCCGGCTTTTCAGCCAGGTTGCACAGAACGTAACTCTCCCGTTTTTCGGCGAGCCTCTCAAAGGGATGCAGATCATGGGTATGCTTGAAACAAGGGGGCTTGATTTTACAAACCTCATCATGCTCTCATGCAATGAGAATCTTCTCCCCAGGGGGCGTTCAGGGAATTCCTTCATCCCTCTCGACCTGAAACTTGAATTCGGCCTGCCCACCTTCCGTCAGAAGGATGCGGTATATGCCTATCATTTTTACCGCCTTCTTCAGAGGTCAACCGATATTCACCTGGTCTATAATTCCGAACCGGGCAAACTGGGAGGAGGGGAAATGAGCCGTTTCCTGCAGCAGATACTCAGCGAGCTTAAACGGGTAAACCCATCCGCAGTCATCAATACTGAAATACTTGTAATGGATCCAACACCTGCAGGTCATACGAACGCGATCAGCATTGAAAAAGATGAAACAGTAGGGGCAATGCTCAGGAAAAAGGCCGAGACCGGTTTTTCACCCACTTCACTGAATAATTTCAGATCCTGCCCTCTCAAATTTTTCCTCAGCGACCTCGCCGGCTTGCAGGAACCTGATGAAATGGACGAAGAGATTGATAACCGCATCCTGGGAAATATAGTGCATGAGGCCCTTCACAGGCTTTACAAGGGAGCTGTCGGCAAGAACCTTAGTCCGGCTGATGTTACCGGCATGAAAGCCACTGCCGACCAGACCATAGATGAGGCCTGCAGCAAGGAGTTCAGCGGCAGGGATGTAAATTACGGGCGCAACCTTTTACTTGTGAGGGTTGCAAAAATGATGTTGAAGCGTTTCCTCGAAGCTGAGGAGTCATACCTTGGCGAGCTTAAGGCCAGTGGAGAGAAACTTAGTGTGGTTGCGCTGGAACAAAGGCTTGAGCGAAGACTGACGGTGAGGACTGATAAGGGCGACATGACAGTAAAAGTCAAAGGCTTCGCCGACCGTATTGACCAGGCCGGGAAGTGTTTGAGGATCATCGATTACAAAACCGGGGCTACCGATAATAAAAGGACCAGGGTCATCGACTGGGATGAGTTTGCAGGTGATGCCGGCAAGGACCATGCCTTCCAGCTGCTGGCATACAGCTGGCTGTATTACCCGAAAAGAGCCGATGATTTTCCCCTTCAGGCCGGAATCCTTTCACTCAGGAAACTAAGAGAGGGGATTATTGCAGTAAGCGTTCCTTCAGTCGATGAGAAAAAAGGCAATGACATCTTAACAGCCGAAGACCTTGGGCAGTTTGAAACCAGCCTGAGGCAGGTGTTGAATTCCATCTTTAATACTGTTGAGGGCTTCACTCAAACCAGCGATACCAAAATATGTGCAAAATGCCAGTTTACAGGTATTTGCGGGAGATGAGGTGCTGGAATTACGAAGCGGTGAATTAAATTTCAATGGATCTTACCTGACAACAAGTTTCCTGCTTGCAATGCATGCACCCTCATGATTTTTTGCAAGAAGCAAGTAAAGGCCGGCTGGAATGTTCCCCCTTTGAAAAGCCAAGGGCGTACCCGTATACTTTGCATTGAAGACCGGTTTCCCAAGACAATCAAGCAATACAAGACTTATCTCATCCCCGGGGGAGAGCCCATTAAAAGATATTTCGGCATTGAACTCCACAGGGTTGGGGGTGACCCGGATTAAAAACCCGGAAGGCGCATCCGGGGATCCGATATCTAAAAGTTTCGAACACGAAACAGCCTGCGGAACGCCCCAGGCTTTAAAGCCCTTTTTGTAATACATCAGATTATAGACAAATCCCGGCACCTGGGGATATGAATATCCTGCCGAGTAATCTTCTTCCACCAGGCCGAGTCCTTCACAAAAAATCAGATCGTCATAAGCGTTTGTATGATCTGTAGACCAGCAAGTCGTATTCTTCTCACGATACATATTGTTACGGCCAACTCCTCTCATGCGGTTACTGCCCCAACTGACATAAGTCGCTCTTTGAAAATATGTATCAGCTTTTCCTCCATGGGGGACAAACTCCCATGGCATATAATATGAGGCAGAATCCTTTTCGGGATGATTAAAATCATAATGTTCA
>CAIJYT010000201.1 GCA_903824935.1 uncultured Bacteroidales bacterium
ATGGTGTCCAGTTTACAAATAGAGGGATAGGTGTTGCTGAAATAGACCATGGTGTCAACATACTGCTGGTAGGTGGGATAAAAATTCCAGGCTCCGGGCGATGAAGGAGTTTTTGAGCCAGCAGGTTTCATCAGTTCAGCATCAGAAAGAAGGCTTCCAGGGCTTGGGAGCAGAGTGATCTCATATCCCATCCTGCTGAATTTTTCAAATTCCTGGCGGTTGGCATAAGCCCAAACCTCACTGCCTCGCACATTGTCGATGGAAATGATCCTGGTAATCACATCGATCTCGGCCCTGTCAAATATATTGAATTTAAAATAGATCTCATTTTTTCCACGGAACAAGTTCTCAGTCTTGTTCTGGCCGTATGATTGGAGATTACCCAACAGGGCTGCAATGAAGAATAAGAGGAAGAAAGGGAGTAATTTTTTCATAGTCTGATAAGCTGTTGAATTAGTTTATACGTAGTATCATTGGCAGGTACAAGGGGCAGCCTCAGATGATTGCCGGCAAGTTTCTTTATTTCAAGGGCAGCCTTGACACCCGCCGGGCTGCCATCAGCAAACAGGGAATTTATAAAATCAAGCAGCCTGAAATGTATCTTCCTTGCCTTTTTGAAATCGCCTCTCAGCCCAAACCTGACCATATCTGAGAATTCTTTGGGAAAAACATTGGCAACAACCGAGATTACACCATCGGCTCCAAGAGCCAGCAGAGATAATGTAAGTGCATCATCTCCGGATAACACCAGGAAATCCTTAGGGCGGTTCTTCAAAACCTGTGAGATCTGATCAATGCTTCCTGATGCCTCCTTGATCCCGATAATGTTTTTGCACTCTTTCGATAGCCTTATTGTGGTTGCTGCAGCAATATTACTGCCGGTCCTGCCGGGGACGGTATACAGGATCACCGGTACGGGGCTTTCTGCAGAAACTGCTTTAAAATGCCTGAAAATACCTTCCTGCTGCGGCTTATTATAATAGGGTGAAACCGACAACACTGCATCCACTCCTTTAAATGAGGTATGCTGGATCGCATCAATAACTTCTGAAGTGCTGTTCCCTCCTATTCCCACTACAAGAGGCAGCCTGCCCCCGTTCTTTTCCACTGAAAAACTGATAAGGTCACGTTTTTCCTCCCTGGAAACAGTCGGAGACTCCCCAGTGGTTCCAAGTACAACAACAAATTCACAACCACCCGTGATGATATGGTTCATCACTTTTTCATAAGCTTTGAAATCGATGGCTCCTGATTTTTTGAAAGGAGTGACTATGGCAACTCCTGTTCCTTTTAATTTACTGCGGACGTCTTTCATCGGTCTTGATAATGGTAAGATAATGCCTGATCTGAACCAGGTATTCATCAAGTGTAACAGCAGGTTTTATATCGATCATCAAGTCATAATAAGATACGTTATCCTCTGAAAATTTGCCTACCCTGCATACCGACCTCGACAATCCTGCAATATATTTTAAAGGGAAGGAATCTGAAAGACTGAGATCGATCAGGAGATCGAATTCCTTGTCTATGAAATCCTTAACTGTTTTATGGACAGGCTTGTAAAACCAGGTAACATCCTTACCTGAAAAAAAATCGTATGATAATTTTGGAAGGAAACGCTGGATAAGATTCTTGCTTTTTACAAAGCCCAGAGCTTTCACTTCCTTATGTTCAAGCTGCAGCTGGGCAACAAATTCCGACACTTTATCGTAGTCGGGGATATCTTCTAGGGTATACAGTATTCCCACTTTTCTTGCTGCAGGGAGGTTGACCATACCATGAGCTGGGTCCGATTTAAGCCTCTCCTTTAAAAAGTAATACTGACCTATTTTTCTTCTTATCTTATCAAACATATCTTTCAGGTTCATGAACCTTGCAGCAATAATGCAAAGTTACAACAAAAGGATATAACGTCAAATCCCTGAAAAGATTATCAGACGAACCAAGGGTTTTTGTAAATTTACGGCGCATAAAAGGAAATGAATGACAGGATTCGACGTCAATATCTATACCATTCTTTACGCACTAACAGCAGCTATTTCCCTGGTTACCGCTTATATCGCTTTCAGGCACAGGAAAGTTGCGGGAGCGTGGACTCTCGCTACACTCATGCTCTTTACAGCCTGGTGGTGCTTTGGCGGGATGTTCGAAACATCTTCAACTTCTCTTCCAGCAAAACTTCTCTGGTCGAAAATCGAGTACCTGGGCGGGGTTAATGTTCCTGTATTTTTGCTTCTTTTTATTATTCAATATACCCATCCGGCAGTTAAAATTAAATTTCAATGGACCTTTCTCCTTTTCCTTGTCCCGGTCTTGACTTTCCTTGCGGCTTTAACCAATAACCAGTATCATCTTATTTGGACCGGTTTTTCCCCGGGTCCGGCAGAGTCCAACCAGATTATCTATCATCATGGAGTGGGATTCTGGATCGGGTTTATGGGATACTCCTACCTGATGCTTTTGTCAAGCCTGATTATTCTCATCAAATCGATGAAACAATACAGGTATACATTCAGGTACCAGATGATCTCCCTGCTCATTGCCTCCCTACTTCCATGGATAGGCAATATATTTTACCTGATCGGCCTCAATCCACTGCCGGGACTCGACCTTACACGCATTGCATTCTCCGGTTCGGGTATTATCCTGGTGTATGCTATTACAAAGCTGAAGTTTCTCGACCTCCTTCCAAGAGCAAGAACATTGCTTCTTGAAACCATGTCGGACGGGATGCTTGTTGTGGATTCTTCAAACAGGATTGTTGACATAAACCCTGCTGCAAGGGTGGTACTGGGAATGGGCAAGGATGAAGGTATCATCGGAAAAAAAGCAGGAGAGATAAACCATGAATACCTGCAAATCGTTTTCAAGGCACTGGAGAGCAAATCGGAAGAAAAAGTTTACGCCCTGCCTCCGAAATTCATAGAAATCAACATCACCTCGCTTTATAATAAAAAAGGCGATATTACAGGGCATTGCTTTTATATGCATGATATAACAGCATTGCAGCAAAAGGAGAAGGCGTTGCAGCTAAGCGAGGAAAAATACCGCGCAATTGCCGAAAATGTTTCAGATGTGATATGGATGATGGATATCAACATGAAATATCTTTATGTCAGTCCGTCGATAAAAAACCAGCGTGGGTTCACAGTGGAGGAATTTACGCACCTGGGACCTGAGAATGTTTACCCTCCGGAGTCTTTTAAAATTGTTGCTCAGAAGTTCAGGGATTATAAAAGATTATCAGACCAGGGAAAACTAGTTCCGGGAATGTCAACCATTGTAGAGATCCAGCATAAGTGTAAAAACGGCTCTGTGAAAACCGGCGAGGTCCATGCCAATGTTGTCCTGGATGAAAACAGCAGGCTCATCGCAGTGCATGGCATTACCAGGGATATAACTGAAAGGAAACGTGAAGAATCTGAACTAAAGCGGCGTGACCGGCTGCTGCAGTCTATATCACGGGCAGTAATAAGCCTGCTCCACCGTTCCGACCTGGAGATTGCGATCCAGGAAGCCTTGCAGATTCTGGGCGAGGCCATCAATGCCGACAGGGTATATATTTTTGAGAATGTCAGGGGCGATAAGACTCCTGAGACCGGGATGCGCCTCAGGCAGCAATGGACAAACGATGGCACCCTCGGGCTAAGAGCGGCAAAGGAAAATGAGCACCTTTCGTACCAAACTTCCTTCCCCCGCTGGTTTGAGAGGCTCTCGGGCGGCAAATCAATAAAAGGTCTGGTAAAGGAATTCCCCGATCTGGAACGTATGGTACTGGAGCCTGAATCAGTAAAATCCCTTCTTGCCATTCCGATATTCATTGAATCGAATTTCTGGGGATTTATCGGGTTTGATGACTGTACCACTGAAAGAACCTGGTCTGAGGCGGAAGAGAATGTCCTTAACACTGCGGCAATCAGCATTGGTATGGCCTATGTTAAAAAGAGGACTGAACTTGAGCTGATAAAGGCCAAGGAACACGCAGAAGAAAGCGACCGCCTGAAGTCTGCTTTCCTTGCAACCATGTCGCATGAATTAAGGACTCCTCTGAATGCCATAATCGGGTTTTCAGGGATCATGAGCAAGGACATGAAACCTGCCGAACAGGAGGAGTATATAAAGATCATTCATAAAAGCGGTAAGAACCTTTTGAATATTATCGAAGATCTTTTCAATATCTCCATGATAGAAGCAGGTGAGATCAAAGTGGAAATGGAGCATTTCTCTTTTGAGAAATTCCGAAGCCATTTTAACGAAGTGCTTTACGCCGAGATCAAGAGCATGGACAAGTCAAACCTGGCTGTCCATTTCAGTCCTGATCCCTCCCTGCCCGACCTGTACCTGTTCACCGATCAGAACAAGCTTTTCCAGATCTTCAGCAATATCCTGAAAAACGCCGTCAAATTCACCGATCGGGGGGCAATTGAATACGGGTATACAGTTGGCAACGGCAAGGAAATAATATTTTTTGTCAAAGACACAGGGATAGGCATTTCGCCAGTTTTACAAAAGACCATTTTCGAAAAATTCAGGCAGGCCGATGAAACTTTTACAAGAAAATTCGGTGGGACCGGCCTTGGATTGTCCATCAGCAAGCGTCTTACCGAATTACTGAACGGTAATATCTGGGTGGAGTCGGAACCTGACCATGGATCTGCATTTTATTTTATGATCCCGTGCAGGGATATGAGCTGGCAGGTTTCCAAGGGAAGCAGCAGCGGTACCCAGGCCCTTGAATTCCTGCATAATAAAACCATACTGCTGGTTGAAGATGAAGAGTCAAATTACCTTCTCATCAAGACTATAATTAAACATTCTGATGCAACTCTCTTATGGGCCAGGAACGGCAAGGAAGCCCTGGAAATGATCGACACCCATGATGAGATCTCTGTTGTTCTTATGGACATTAAAATGCCGGTCATGGACGGATATGAAGCTACAAGGATGTCGAAAACGCTGAGGCCGAAACTGCCGGTCATTGCCATGACTGCTCATGCTTTATACGGAGATGAAGAAAAAGCCTTGCAAAGTGGTTTTGACAATTATATTCCTAAGCCTATCAGTAAAAGTCTCCTGTTTACAATTCTGGAACAATATCTTTCATAACTCTAATGACAAGGCTGGATCTAAAGGTCGAGATTGATGACAAGTCGGGCTTCTGCTTCGGAGTTGTCGGTGCCATAGAAAAGGCTGAACATGAATTAAAAGCTACAGGTGAGCTTTTCTGCCTGGGGGAGATCGTTCATAATGATGAAGAGGTGAAACGTCTTGAGATTGAGGGCATGGTCAATATTACGAAAAGTGATCTTGACCAGATCCAGCATAAAACAATCTTATTCAGGGCTCATGGTGAGCCTCCCGACAGTTATCAAGTCGCACTGAAGAACGGAAACCGTATCATTGACGCATCCTGCCCTATTATTTTAAAACTTCAGAAACGTTTCAGGGAATCATACGACAAAGGCGAAACCATTTATCTGTACGGAAAACCCAACCACCCTGAAGTCATAGGGCTGAACGGCCAGATTGGCAACAAAGCCGTTGTTTTCGGGCATCTTGAAGACCTGGATTTCCAGGTTATGCCTAAAAAGATCACGCTTTACAGCCAGACCACCATGTCAATCGACAGTTTTTATGATATTGTAAGGAAACTCGAAGATGCAGGGATTGACGTTACTGTCAAGGATACCATCTGCAGGCAGGTTTCTCACCGGGAACCAAGCCTGAAGCAGTTCAGCAGAAAATTCAGGAAGATTATTTTTGTCGCAGGCAAACGTTCTTCAAACGGCAGTGTGCTTTTCAATGTCTGCCGGCAGGAAAATGCCAATACCTATTTTGTAAGTTCCCCCGCCGATATCTTTGAAAACTGGTTTGAAAAGAATGATACCGTGGGAATATGCGGAGCCACTTCCACACCAATGTGGCTTATGAAAGATATCGAAAAAAAACTTTTATCCCTCTGATCTTGAAAGTTACATTTCTCGGAACAGGCACATCACAAGGCGTGCCAGTCATAGGTTGCAGTTGCACGACCTGTATTTCGGATGACCCTCGCGACAAAAGGCTCAGGTCGTCTGTCCTGGTTGAATGGCAGAATCGGAAGATCGTTGTGGATTGCGGCCCAGACTTCAGGCAGCAGATGCTTGTCCACAAGGTCGGAAGTATCGATGCGATACTTGTCACTCACGGACATAAGGATCACATCGGGGGGCTGGATGACGTGAGGGCCTTCAATTATATTCTAAAGAGGCCTATGGATGTATATGCTGAAAAACTTGTACAGGACGTCATCAAAGTCGAATATTCATATGCCTTCGATAAAGAACCCTACCCAGGAGTCCCGGAGATGATCCTGCACAACCTGGTTAATAAACCCTTCGAAGTTGCCGGTTTGCCTGTAATTCCTGTCAGGGCGGTTCATTACAATGACAGGAACTTCGTGTTCGGGTTCAGGTTCGGAAATTTCACGTACATCACGGATGCGGTGAGGATCTCATCCGCAGAAAAAGAAAAAATAAAAGGTTCCGAGGTCATAGTCCTCAATGCCCTTAGAAAAGAAAAACACTATTCCCATTTCAACCTTGAAGAAGCCCTGGCCCTGATGGATGAGCTCAAGCCCAGGCAGGGCTTCCTCACCCATATCAGCCACCAGATGGGGATGTATAGCGAAGTTTCAAAATTTTTACCAGGGAACGTCAGCCTGGCTTATGACGGTCTGGTTACAATGATCAATGACTGATTCTGACCCTTTTCAGGATCAGCATATTCATGGGATTGCTTCCCAGCCCGCTCACTTCTTTTCTTACGAACCTCAGCACCTGGTCATAATATAAAACCACCAGGGGTGATTCTTCCATGACCAGTCGTTCCATCTCATGGTAAATGGAATACCTCACCGAATCATTGGTCTGATGCATAGCAAGTTCATAAAGCCGATCAAATTCATGGTTGGAGAAATGCGTGTAATTCGGGCCCCGGGGACAGAAGTTCAGGCTGAGGAACATTAGCAGGTAATTTTCCGCGTCAGGGTAATCGGCTATCCATGAAGCCCTGAAGAAAGGAAGCCTGGCCTCAGCTTTCATCTGCTTTGCCGCTGCGGGTGTGCTGATCTCAATTTTCATCTCAACCCCCAGTTCGGTCAGCTGCTGCTGAATATGCTTGCAGAAATCAAGGTAATCAGGCGTTGACACTAGGGTTACGGGCGGCATGCCTTTCCCGCCCGGGTAGCCGGCTTCCGCAAGCAAACGCCTGGCTTTTTCAAGATCAAAATTATAATATACCGTGGAGGAATCAAAGGAGGGCAGGCCCAGGGGAATTATGCCGTAAATTCCCGGGGTGCCAATATTATTTCTCAGGTATGTGATCATTTTATTCCTGTCAAACGCCAGGTTGATCGCCTGCCTGACCCTTTTATCATGAAGAGGGTTCGGCTTACCCCCTACCGCTTCCTGGTCCATCAGGAAACCCAGGTATTCGGTATTCAGGTAAGGCTGTGAAATAAGCTCAACGGTAGACCTGTATTTCGGCTGAAGCTTACCCTGCCTGGTAAGCAATTCATCCTTGTATGAAGGATCAAGGCCTGAAATGAAATCAAGCCTGCCTTTTACGAATTCAAGGAAAGCCGATTGCTTGTCGGAGAGAAAACAAATACTTACCCCGTCAATAAAGGGCAGTCTGTTCCCGTTTTCATTCTCAAAATATTCAGGGTTCTTTAGCAGAACGAGTTTGACCCCTTCTTTCCAGTATTTGAACATGAACGGACCTGTCCCTACAGGATGGCTTCTAAAATATCTCCCGTAGCTGTTTACCGCTTTTTCGGGGACTACCGATGCATACGGCATTGCCAGCAAAGATAAAAACGGTGGGAACGGCTTGCTGAGCCTTATGACAAATGTGCTGTCATCTATGGCATAAAAGGCCGGGTTGCCGTTCTGCCTCGCTACACAATCAAAGATCCACAAACCCGAAGATGCTGTCGCAGGATCCAGGATCCTGCTGAAACTGAAAACAAAGTCCCTGGCTTTAACCTGTCTTTCTTCTTTTAAATGAAAAACTGTATCAGAATGAAAAAAGACATCATTACGAAGGTGAAACCTGTATTCCTGGCCATCACTGCTAATCTCCCATGATTTTGCAATGCATGGCTGTATCCTCAGGCCATCATCAAGCTGAACAAGACCGTTGAATATCTGGTTCACAGGCCAGATAACAGACTGGTCGCGGGCAAATGCGGGATCCAGGGTGGTAATATTTGCTGCCTCATTATACCTGAAAACATTCTTCCCCCTGTTACCCTCCCCCGGATTGTAGCAGGAGTCCAGAAAAAATAATGAAAATATTATGCAGGCCCCGGCCAACCATCTGCAACTTCCTGAGATCATATAAAAGTATAGCTGAATAAAGTGACATTACAAATTTATTATAAATACATGAGCCCATACATCCCTGCCGGGGATGTAAGGGATAATTTGTATTTTTGCCTGAATACCAATAAGAGTTCCACCGTATATCTATAAATCCGACAACAATGAAAAAAATTTCATTTACCCTGTTTTTACTTGTTTTTGCTGCTACCTGCCTGTATGCTCAGATTGACACAAGGTCTACCGGGGCCTACAAGTGTTACCTGAAAAAGTCAGGCATGCAGGAATTACCGAAACTGCCTTCGCAGATCACAACTGCCGGGCCGCATGCCTATGATGTGCTTAAGTACACTCTCGATCTTGACATCTATCATTGTTATACAACCCCCTATCCCAAAAGCTTTACAGCAAATGTTATCATAGATTTCAAAGCCGACAGTGTGATAAATTTCATCAAACTGAACGCATCCAACACTTCCCTTCAGATCGATTCGATAAAGCTCAATGCATCCTCATTTACCCATACAGGAAATGTGCTTACTGTGAATCTCGACCAGACTTATAATCCCGGGCAGGTGGCGCATATACATATTTATTACAAACATAATGATGTTACCGACGGTGCATTCTATGCTTCGGGAGGTTTTGTTTTCACTGACTGCGAGCCGGAAGGAGCCAGGCATTGGTTCCCGTGTTACGACTCACCTTCCGACAAGGCCTTATCGGAACTGACCGTCAAGGTGCCTGCCAATGTAAAACTTGGTTCAAACGGAAGGCTTGCCGATTCAACCCTGAACGGAGACACCCTGCATTATCATTGGGTAAGCGCTAACAATGTCGCCACCTACCTGATGGTCATGACATCAAAGGTCAATTACAAACTTGATATAAAATACTATCACAAGTATACTAATCCCAACGACAGTGTTCCGATCCGCTTTTATTATAACGCCGGTGAAAGCCCTTATGCCATGGAGAACGTTATCGATTCCATGACAAGGTATTATTCAAGGAACTGGTGTGAGCATCCGTTTGAGAAAAACGGTTTTGCCACCCTGAATTCTCAGTTTGCCTGGGGAGGGATGGAAAACCAGTCTCTTACCAGCCTGTGTCCAAACTGCTGGAGTACCGATGTTGTTTCCCATGAATTTGCCCACCAGTGGTATGGCGATATGATTACCTGCGCCACCTGGGCCGACATCTGGTTGAACGAGGGTTTTGCAACCTGGTCGGAAGCATACTGGCTTGAGAGTTCAAATGGGTATCCGACCTACCTTCAGCTGATCCAAAGCTATGCAGGCACTTACCTGCAATCGAACCCGGGCTGGGCCATTTCCGATTCAAGCTGGGCTACCAGCACACCTTCTGTAAATGTACTTTTTGACTACTACATCACTTACTGTAAGGGCGGATCGGTGCTTCACCAGCTGCGCTATGTTCTTGGGGATTCCACGTTCTTCCAGGTCATGAAAACCTATTGTGCCGATACCAGCCTCAAATACAAGTCGTCGACCATTGGTAACTACAGGGATGTTGTCAATGCTGTTACCGGAGGGGATTACACCTGGTTTTTCAATGAATGGATATTCCAGCCTAACCACCCGGTTTACGCAAACACATACCAGTTCAAGAATCAGGGGGGCGGGAACTGGAGAGTAGACTTCAATGCCAGGCAAACCCAGACCAACGCCACTTTCTTCAAAATGCCGTTGCCTGTTAAAATCCATTTCACCGATAACTCCGACACCCTGATTAGTGTCATGAACGATGTGAATAACCAGCTCTTCTCATTTTATTTCAGCAAACAGCCGCAAACGTTGGTGTTCGATCCCGATGATGAAATCGTACTGAAGGCAGGGCAAACCATTGTTGGTGTTCCCGAAAATTCAGACCAGTCAGGTGTTATCCTGGGGCAGAATGTGCCGAACCCTGTGAGTTCTCAAACGAAAATTCCTTTTGTAGTACAGTCCTCATCTGCAGTACAGGTAATTATAGTAAACACCCTGGGAGTCGAAGTATGGAAGACTTCATCAGTGACTTATACATCAGGGGCTCATACTATTGAGGCTGATCTCAGCGTGCTTCCGGCAGGAGTTTATGTTTACATTCTCAAGACCGGAGGAAGGAGCTACACCGGAAAGATGACTGTCAGCCGGTAAGGCCCTGCTGGGGTTTCAGAAATTTTTATTCCCTTTCCCTGAAGGCTTCCCAGGACCTAAACGTCAATAATCCAGGTCCAGAGGCGTCTTTACGAGGTTACGGCTCAATGCCACTTCATTGACCTCTTTCATTTCTTCGATATAGTGAAATTTGAGGCCCTGTATATAGTCGGCTTTGATGTCTTCAATATCCCTGCGGTTTTCGCTTGAGAGGATGATATCCATGATCTTTGCGCGCTTGGCGGCAAGTATCTTTTCCTTGATCCCTCCTACAGGAAGGACTTTGCCCCTCAGGGTAATTTCTCCTGTCATGGCAATCCTGTTCCTGATTTTTCTCTGTGAGAACGCAGAAGCCAGGGCTGTAAAAATAGTGATCCCTGCAGACGGTCCATCCTTGGGAGTTGCACCTTCAGGTACATGAATATGGACGTTCCATTTCCCGAAGACATCCGTTGAAATGCCGAATTCTGAAGAATGAGCTTTCAGGTATGCCAGGGCAATGCTTGCCGACTCTTTCATGACATCGCCGAGGTTCCCTGTCAGCGTAAGATCTCCTTTCCCCCGGCTGAGGCTTACTTCAATGAAGAGAATCTCGCCTCCGGCAGCCGTCCAGGCAAGCCCTGTTACTACGCCCGCCATTTCATTGGTGATGTATTTTTCGGCCTGGAAAACCGGGACGCCAAGTATCTTTTTAATCTCCCCGGCGTCTAACTTTTTATTGAACTTTTCATTCGAAACTATGGCCCTGGCCTTATTCCTGATGACTTTGGCTATATTCTTCTCAAGTGTCCTGACCCCCGATTCCCTTGTATATTCTTCGATGATCTGCTGAAAGACGGAGCGGGAGAATTGCAACTGGGATTTCTTCACCCCGTGCTCCCTGAACTGTTTTGGAAGAAGATGCCTTACAGCGATCTCAAGCTTTTCTTCAAGGAGATACCCCGGAAGCTCGATTACTTCCATCCTGTCGCGCAATGCCGGATGTACAGTGGCCAGGGTGTTTGCCGTGGCAACAAACATGATCCGGCTAAGATCATATTCAACTTCAAGGAAATTGTCATAGAATGCGCTGTTCTGCTCAGGGTCAAGAACCTCCAGCAAAGCGGCCTGGGGATCCCCGCTGATATTCATGCCTGCCACTTTGTCAATTTCATCCAGAACAAAAACGGGATTGGAGGACTTAACTTTTTTTATACTCTGTATGATCCTTCCCGGCATCGCACCAATATAAGTTTTACGGTGGCCTCTCAGCTCCGATTCATCCCTTAGTCCTCCAAGAGATATCCTGATGTACTTTCTTCCCAAAGCCCTGGCAATGGATTTTCCAAGGGATGTTTTCCCGACTCCCGGAGGGCCTACCAGGCAAAGGATAGGCGACTTAAGGTCTTTCTTCAGCTTAATGACTGCAAGGAATTCTATGATTCTTTCCTTGACTTTTTCCAGGCCGAAGTGGTCCTCGTTAAGAACATCCATGGCATGAGCCAGGTCAAGGTTATCCTCGGTATATTCATTCCAGGGAAGTTGCACCAGGGTCTCGATATAATTTACCTGGATAGAATATTCGGCAGCCGCAGAATGCATCCTTTGCAGCTTGCTGATCTCCTTTTCAAATACCTCGGCAACCTCTTTGGACCATTTTTTATTTTTGGCCTGTTCCCGCAGTATGTTTATCTCCTGGGCGTTCGGGCTTCCTCCGAGTTCTTCCTGTATGGTCTTGAGCTGCATGTTCAGAAGGTAATCCCTCTGCTGCTTGTCAAGATCGGTTTTAACTTTGTTCTGTATCTGCTGCTTCAGTTCGGTTACCTGCAATTCCTTTGTAAGGAAACCAAGAACAAGCTGTGCCCTTTCGGTCAGGTCGGCGGTTTCAAGCAATTTCTGTTTTTCCGCTACTTCAATATTAAGGTTCGATGAAATAAAATGTACAAGGAACCCGGGGCTTTCAATGTTCTTTATAGCAAAAGCAGCTTCAGAAGGGATATTAGGCGATTTATTGATGATCTGGGTGGCAAGATCTTTGATCGAGGACATCAATGCCTGGAATTCCTTGTCCTCCTTATTCACTTTGCCCGGGATATCAAAATGTTCAACACTTGCTTTGATATAAGGTTCGGTCTGCAGCAGTGCCTTGATCCTGAACCTCCTTTTCCCCTGTATGATCGCAGTGGTGCTGCCGTCGGGCATCTGCAGAAGCTTGATGATATAAGCCACCGTGCCGACAGTGTTAAGGTCTGAGAATTCAGGATCTTCAATCCCTGCATCCTTCTGCCCTGTCACACCTATGATCCTGCCCGATTTATAGTATTCGCGTATCAGTTTGATCGACTTGTCCCTTCCGACGGTAATCGGAATGACCACGCCGGGAAACAATACAGTGTTACGCAGGGGCAGGATGGGAAGTTCCTCCGGCACATCCTCCTTATTCATTAATTCCTCATCTTCGGATGAAAGTAAAGGGATGAATTCGGTTTCTGCATCAAGCATATCCGACATTTCAAGAAATATATGATCAGTGTTTCTTTCCATAAAAATAAGAATGCCCGGTTGTATTTACCGGGTCTTAGGCATTGTCAAATTACGTGCCAGAAATGAACTACTATAAGAATTTATTTTTCAGTGTAATATTATATACGCTCGAAAGCAAATCCCTTTCAACCTCATCAAGGGGCCTCTGCCGCCTTGCATAAACCAGTTCGGCAACTTCAAGTGCTTTTTTCAGGTCATAATTGGTGTGGCCAGAAGTCCCACCCCAGGTGAACGAAGGAATAAAATTTCTCTGGAAACCGGATCCGAAAACATTGGCATTGACTCCTACCACCGTACCGGTGTTGAACATCGTATTTATACCGCATTTTGAATGGTCTCCCATGATGAGACCGCAGAATTGCTGGCTTGTATTAACAAAAGTCTGCTTGCCGTAACTCCACAACCTTACTGTATCGTAGGTATTTTTCAGGTTAGATGTATTGGTGTCTGCCCCCAGGTTGCACCATTCGGCAATCACTGAATGGCCGAGGAAGCCGTCGTGAGCCTTGTTTGAAAAGCCGAAAATAACAGAATTGTTTATCTCCCCTCCCACCCTGGAGAATGGCCCGATGGTGGTAGGACCGTAGATCTTTGCCGACATTTTAACCTGTGCTCCCTCGCAAAGGGCAAACGGGCCGCGGATTACCGATCCTTCCATAATTTCGGCATCTTTCCCTATATAGATAGGGCCGGTGGTGGTGTTCAGGATGGCACATTCCACTTTCGCTCCCTTTTCAAGAAAAACCTTGCCTTCGCCTATCACCGTGTTGGAGGAACTCAGTTTCTGTGACTTCCTGCCACTTGTAATGAGCTCAAAATCATCATTGATGGCGATCCCGTTCTTTGAAAAGATTTCCCATGTATGCCCTATCCTTAACGGTGCATTAGATATGCTTATTTCTTCAATGCCATCCGAAGAAGCGTCGCCCAGTTTGTCAAGGTCCTCTGCAGAAACATGAAGTGCGATAATGGTGTCCTGGTACAGAATAGTCTGGTACGGTTTGAGGTTCAGAATTGCATCAACGATCTCACGGGTCGGACATACCGATGCGTTGATCATTATGTTATCGTTCTCCCTTACAATCCTGAATTTTTTAGCAAGATATGTTTCCGAAAGTGTCGAAGTTTTTGCATTCAGATACATTTCCCATTTTTCCCTGATAGTCAGGATGCCGACACGGATATCGGCAATCGGTCTCATAAATGTCAACGGGAGAAGGTTGGTCCTGACAACACTATCATCGAAGAGAATGTAATTCATACGCTGAATTTAAAGATTCTACAATGGGAAATTTCCTGCAAAACTAATGAACTTAAGGGATAAAAAAAAGCCCTTGTCAGGATAAACAAGGGCTTAATTTAAGCTACAGGAATTATTTTTCATTCATTTTATCCAGATGCTTCTTATAACGGTTCTTGAACTTATCAACGCGGCCTGCAGTATCCACAAGCTTCATTTTACCGGTATAAAACGGGTGAGACGTATGAGAAATCTCAAGCTTTACCAAGGGGTATTCCAATCCGTCTTCCCATATAATGGATTCTCTTGTTTTAACCGCGGATTTTGATACGAAGGTGTATTCATTCGACATATCCTTGAAAACCACTAATCTGTAATCTTTGGGATGAATATCTTTTTTCATTTTAATTGTAATTTGCAAATGAGGGTGCAAAAGTACAGATTTTTCTTTGATTAACAAATATTTTCGACTAAATTTCTTCGAGGAGGAAACGAAGCGTATCTGTTCCGTCGGCATAATCTCCCAGCCCTGGTTTCTGGGAACTGCCTGGAAGTATATACTGAAGGCCTGGATCAGAAGCGGATACAATGCATTGTATCTTCCCGGAATGCAACCGGAGTTCCGATTTTAATGACTCCAGGTTATCATACCTCTCATAATTCAGCACCGATACAGGAGAGGCCAAACCGGGCTCCTCAACCAGCATAATGTTCCCGAAATCATGGAAAGGCTTCCTGTTAACAAGGCGTATGCTTTTCTGGTATTCGTAATTGTTATAATATTTATTATGGCGGATGAGTACCTCCCAGGGTTCAAAACATGGCACCAGTTGCAAGACGTCATATGCAGCGGGAATGTATATTTTCGAAACATTCCTGCAGCCTAATCCGAAGTATAGCATTATATCTGCTCCCAGGCCTTTAAGATCCTCTTCATTTTCATTTCCGGTCAGGATGGCAACACCGTTCCTGTTCCTGCGGATGATGTGCGGATAGCGGGAGAAGTAATACTCGAAATACCTGTAAGTATTGTCACTTCCGGTGGCAATAATGGCATCGATCTCTTTGAATGGTGCATCGGTGAACTTTATCAGTTCCGTCCATTCAGGTGATTTCTGAACCATGAGACGGGCAATTGCCGGAAGAAGCACAGCATCCTGCCCCGACAGCTTACCGCAGAATGTATATCCACATACAAGAACACTAAGAAAATCATGGAAGCCTGCCAGGGGAATGTTGCCTGCAGTGACTATTCCTATGATCTTTCCTTTGGTTTCTTTATTTTTCAGCGTATCCATGTAGGGATCAAGCCATATCTCTAAACTTTCGGGATGCATCGAATCTCCCAGGGCATTAAGGGCATACCGGATATTTTCCCGGGTAAACCAGGGATTCCTTGCTTCAGCTTCTGATGCTGTTCCTGCAAGCGGATGTACCTCCCCGTTTTCCAGCGGACCAGGGAAAGCCCTCAGCATGCGCCCAACTTCAATAAATGTTTGGATTCGGTTTCTTATGTCCATATCTTCGTGGAGCAAAAGTACGAATTTGATGAGATCCCACCTGTTTTGTATTATGCTGACCTTTCTTTGCTTTTCGTTTACCATGACGGGGAACACTCAGGGGACAGTGAACCTGATGAATTCGGAGCGGGAACTAAGGGATCTCTTTAAGGAAATAAGCCAGGCCCTGACCGACAGCCAGAAAATCGCGTCAAGTATCGAATTCCGCGAGCGGCTGCGTTCAGCACTGCAAATAGAAGGTTCAGCAGAATATCCCTGGGATTCCCTCAGGTATATGGCAAAGATTACTTCGCCCGACGGACTGTTCAGGCTTTACAACTGGAATGTTCCCCTAACCGGGGGAGGTAACCGGTATTTCTGCCTGATCCAATTCAGGAAGGCTTGGAAGAAAATCCCCCCCTGTGCTCTTCGTGATTTCTCAGACTCGGTCACTGAGCCTGAAAAATTTATTGGCGATTCCCTTCATTGGTACGGGGCCTTGTATTATGATATCATTCCTTATACATTAAGGGATAACAGCACTTCATATATTCTCTTTGGGTGGGACGGCGTTAGCAAAGACATCAGCAGCAAGGTCATAGATGTGCTTACTTTCAAAAGCAGCGGTAGCCCCGGGTTTGGCTCCATGGCATTCCCCGATTTCAAGAACGGCAAGCTTTCCCGCATTGTCTTCTTGTATTCATCCTCGGCAACCATGAGCCTGCGTTACGGCTTGCAGACCATACCGGGCAAACCCATCTGGAACAGCCGTAAGAAGGAATATCAGTCGGATAACATTTCATTGAAGATGATTGTTTTCGATCACCTGGTCCCAATGGATCCGCAGCTTGAGGGACAATATAAATTTTACATACCCTCCTCCGAAACAGCCGAGGGATTCAAATATGAAAATTATACCTGGCGATATATAAAGGAATTTGACGCAAGAAACCCCTGAAATATTGGAATTCATTGAAGAGGGTTGCGTTATCGCAAAAAAAAAGTTATTTTTGATTTTTCGGTTGAAAATCGTTTATTTTGTTGCATCATTGCACCTATGCCGGATTTTTTATCAAAACAATTATATAACATTCTAAAAAACTAATTTTATGAAAAAGCACAACTTTAACGCTGGACCCTCGGTGTTACCCCGGATTGCTATTGAAAACTCGGCTAAAGCTATTCTCGACCTGAATGGAATTGGTTTATCCCTGCTTGAAGTCTCACACAGGAGCAAAGATTTTCAGGCTATACTTGATGAAGCTACAGCTTTATTCAATGAGCTTCTTAATATTCCCGCCGGATACAAGATCCTTTTCCTCGGTGGAGGCGCAAGCCTGCAGTTTGACATGATCCCTTTCAACCTTCTTAACAAGAAAGCCGCGTACCTGGAAACCGGTGTATGGGCGCAGAAAGCAATAAAGGAAGCTAAATTCTTCGGTGAGGTGAATGTAGTAGCATCCTCAGCCGATAAAAATTTCACATACATTCCCAAGGGCTATAGCATTCCAACCGATGTGGATTATTTCCATATTACCACGAACAACACCATTTACGGTTCCGAGCTCCGTTACGACATCGACAGCCCGGTGCCCCTGGTAGCCGATATGTCATCAGATATACTCAGCCGCCCGGTTGACGTTTCCAAATATGCTCTTATTTATGGCGGTGCCCAGAAGAACCTTGGGCCTGCAGGGGTTACTTTTGTCATTATAAAAGAAGACATTCTGGGAAAGGTCGAAAGGAAGATACCTACCCTTCTGAATTATGCAACTCATCTGAAGGAACCTTCATTATATAATACACCCCCGGTATTCGCAATTTACACCTGTCTCGAAACCCTGAAATGGATCAAGAGCCTTGGCGGTGTAAAAGCTGTTGAAGAAATGAATATCAGGAAGGCAAAACTGCTGTACGACACCATTGATAACAGTAAAATATTTACAGGTACTGTGGCACTTGACAGCCGTTCGCTTATGAATATCTGCTTTGTGATGAAGGAGCAGTACAAGGACAAGGAAGACGCATTTATGGAAGCTGCCAAGAAAAATGGCATGATTGGAATCAAAGGCCATCGTTCCGTTGGCGGGTTCCGTGCATCAACCTACAATGCACTGCCTTATGAAAGTGTTCAGGCCCTTGTTGACTGCATGAATGAATTCGAGAAAGAAAACGCATAAGTAAAAACCAGGGAGGCGGATTTACCGCCTCCCAAATTTCCTATTATATGACAAAAGTACTCGTTGCAACTGATAAGGCATTTGCCCCGGTTGCCGTTAAAGGCATAAGGCAGGTTATTGAACAAGCGGGATTTGAACTCGCACTTTTAGAGAATTATACAAGCCCTGATGATTTTATCAAAGCCATTGCCGATGCCGATGCGGTTATCGTAAGATCAGACAAAACAGATAAAACGGTGATCGATGCAGGCCAGAAGCTTAAAATCGTCGTAAGGGCCGGTGCAGGTTATGACAATATTGACCTTGCCGCTGCCACTGCAAAAGGCGTGGTTGTTATGAACACCCCGGGCCAGAATTCAAATGCTGTGGCTGAACTCGCGCTTGGAATGATGGTTTATTATTTCAGGAATTTCTTCAACGGAAAATCAGGTTGGGAGCTTAAAGACAAGAAACTGGGCATTCATGCCTACGGTGCTGTCGGTAAAAATGTGGCACGTATTGCCAAGGGCTTCGGGATGGAAGTGTATGCTTTCGATCCCTTCATTCCAAGAGAAGCCATCGAAAAAGATGGAGTGCGCTGGGTTGGTTCTGTTGAAGAACTTTACAGCAAATGCAATTTTATTTCCCTTCATATTCCAGCCAACAGCCAGACGAAACAGTCGGTCAATACCAGCCTGCTGTCACGCATGCCTTCACCCGCAATACTGGTCAATACTGCCAGGGCTGAGGTAATCAATGAGGCCGATCTGCTGAAGATGTTCCAGGAAAGAAAGGATTTTGCTTATCTTTCGGATGTTGAACCAACCAATAAAGCTGAGATCGAGTCCGGGTTCAAGGCAAAGTTCTTCTGCACACCCAAGAAAATGGGAGCACAGACTGAAGAAGCCAACATTAACGCGGGAATTGCTGCTGCAAAACAGATCGTTAATTTCATTAATAACGGAGATAAAACATTTCAGGTAAATAAGTAATTAAATAAGGTCAGCCGGAAATTTCACAAAACCAGCAAAGATTTTCTCAAACTAACTTATTCATTAACAAATTGCCTAAACCATGGAAAACGGACAAGAAAAACCCACTACCTTTTTTAGATTCGAAGATCTGAGAATCTACCATAAATCTCTGGAATATATAAGCTGGGGATACGACATGGCTAAAATCGCAGGAACCGATTCATATTTGAAAACGTTTTTTGACCGCTTCCTTACATCCGCCCAGGCAATTTCCTTAAACATTGCCGAAGGCTCTTCCAGAAATAAAAGCCAGTTTGTTTATTATTTGAAGATGGCAAAAAGTTCAGTCAGGGAATGCGTGGTACTTACAACTCTTGCACTTAACCGGAACCTTATCACTCCCAAACAGTACGATGAGTCTAAGAACCAGCTGATGGAGATGACCAAGATGATCGGTGCACTTATAGGCTCCCTTCAAAGGAGCGTAAAGGTGGGCGATCATGGCAATGACGAAGATGAAAATGATTAATTTCAGCTAATCCCCGATATTATTTCTGCCGGCTGACTTCTTTTCTTTACTTTCCGCCTCAGGTGGAAATTTCAAACATGGATTTTATTTAAATCACATTTATCATGGCAATACTAAAAGCTTTTAAAGGCCTCAGGCCGCCTGCTGAAATCGCAATGGACCTGGCATCAAGGCCATATGATGTGCTTAATTCTGAGGAAGCAAGGGAAGAAGCAAAGGAGAACCCCTATTCCCTGCTGCATATTATCAAGCCCGAAATCGACCTGCCGGCCGATATGGATGTTCATGCCCAGCCTGTTTACGACAAGGCCAGGGAAAATTTTGATCACTTCAGGAAGAAGGGCTGGCTTAAACCTGATGCTACCGACAACCTTTATATCTATGCCCAAACCATGAACGGTAAAACACAATATGGCATTGTGGGCTGCGCAGGTGTAACGGATTATATGAATGGCATCATTAAGAAGCACGAACTTACGAGGAAAGACAAGGAAGAAGACCGCATGAAACATGTCAGGATCACCAATGCCAACATGGAGCCTGTCTTCTTCACCTACCCTGCAGTTAAGGAAATCGATGATATTGTTTCAAAGTTCGTTCAGGACCACAGGCCTGTATATGATTTTACTTCGGTGGATGGCATCGGGCATCATTTCTGGGTCATAACCGACGACGCTGTGATCTCATCCATTATCGCCCTGTTCAGAAAGATCCCCGCAACATATGTGGCCGACGGCCACCACCGTACTGCTGCTGCAGCCCTTGTAGGGAATGAAAAAACGAACAACAATCCAGCCCATAAAGGAACAGAAGAATATAATTATTTCCTGGCCGTCCATTTTCCCGATAACCAGCTTACCATTATCGATTACAACCGGCTGGTGAAAGACATCAAAGGCCTTACGAAAGAACAGCTTCTTGAAAAACTTGCAAAGGTCTTTACCATTGAAGAAAAGGGAACCGACATCTGCAAACCTTCAAAGCTGCATAATTTCAGCATGTATATCGGTGGCAGATGGTATTCCCTCACAGCAAAATCCGGTACTTACAACGATTCTGATCCAATCGGCGTTCTGGATGTAACGATTCTTTCAAAACTGGTCCTCGATGAGATCCTTGATATCAAGGATCTGCGGACATCGAACCGGGTAGATTTCGTAGGTGGTATCAGGGGACTTGGCGAGCTGAAGAAGCGTGTCGACAGCGGCGAGATGATAGCTGCTTTTGCATTATACCCAGTTTCAATGAAGCAACTGATAGACATTGCCGATTCAGGGAATATCATGCCTCCCAAAACGACCTGGTTCGAACCAAAACTCCGGTCAGGCCTGGTGGTACATTCGCTGGAATAATTTCTCTAGTCAGCAGTCTGCAAACTGCAAAGTTTTTTATGCTGACTGCAGACTGCCGACTATCTTCTCAGTCTTTCAGGTAATTCCCAAAAACAGTCTGCAAATAGGCATTTGCTTCCTTAATGATCCTGGTACTATCCGACGGCGGGTTGAAATAACTCCATTTATAACCCATGTAGGGATGGGTCTCGAAGGTGTAGTAACTGTTGTCGTGCAACCATCCTGCCCCGTCCTCGGTCGAATAATATGCGAATTCACCCGAATATGGGTTCATAAGATCTTTGCTGTATTTGAAAACCTGGTGCGGTAAGTCAAGCTGTGCCAGCAGGGTCGCGGCAATGTCCTGCTGGTTGCCGAGTTTCGTCCAGGCAGTCCCGCGGAATTCCTGTTTAATAACATCTCCGTAGAACAGCAGTGGCACCTTGTGGTATTCCTTTGATTCGGGGTTCCAGTTCCTGTAAGAATTATGGCTGTGGTCTGCTACTATAATAAATAAGGTATTGCTGTACCATGATTTTTGCCTGGCCTTTTCGAAGAATTCACCCAGGCAATGGTCGGTGTAATATGCCGCATTGATGTATTCCTGCTCGTTACCTCCCCATTTTAGTGGCTTTGCGAAAGGCTGGTCCCACGGAGAATGTGTTGACAGGGTAAAGAGGGAGGCAAAAAAAGGCTGTTTGAACTTGTCAAGGTCATTCACCAGGTAGCCAAGTGTATACTCGTCATGGACCCCCAGTTTGCCTCTTGGAACGGATGTCGGGAAATTCTCTCCCTCCATGATCTGGCTGAACCTGTTATAAATGATATAACTTTTGATATTCCCGTAAATAAGCTGTCCTCCGAAATAAAAAGCAGTGCTGTAGTCTTCACCCCTGAAACTCCTTACAAGGCTGGGGAGCTTGACGAATTTATCAGGCTGAACTGTTATCGATGAAATGGGATGCGCCGGGAAGCCCCCGAAAATACAGGCCATTCCCTGTTCAGACCTCGAACCTGATGCATAAATGGAAGTAAAAAGTATGCCTTCTTTCGCCAGTTTACTGAAATGGGGAGTAATTCCGGGTTCCCCTCCCAGCTCGCTGATCAGGTCGGCCGACCAGCTTTCCATAATCAGGATGACTACGTTGGGCCTCCTGCTGTTAAGCACCCTGATTGTAGTATCCTTCTTTACAGAAAAAAGATCCTTCATGATATCTGCAGCCCTTCTGTCATCCATATACAGGAAGGGACTCTCCTTCATGTTCCCGAGATTCTCGAAAATGCTGATATAAAGGTTGAAGGCATTGTTCACTGCTGCAAGGTTCAGAATATTGTGGTCGGAAAAGTAAGACTGGCTTTGGTTGATCGGGATCTGTTGAACCCCTCCCCTTAGCCCAGCAAACAACAAAGGAGGGAAAAGCACAGCAAAAACGAGGGAATGCCATAAAGGAACTTTCTCCCCTGTATAATCGCGGTAAAACCACCGCAGGTAGGCAAAGATTGCCAGTCCGCACATAAAAATGAAAAGGAAAAGCAATAAAAAGAATGTCAGGGTTTCAGCCGAATTATAAATCTCCGACGGATTTGACAGGTACTTTACAACCTTGTATGTGAGCTTTGTCTTCCATTCAGCATATATCCCCATCTCAGCCGCGGCACTCAGCGTATAAACGAAAACCATGAACCCTGTATACAACTTATTTATTAAATTGAGCCAACCCGCACTTTTGAATGACTGAACCATGAGAATCAGGAATGGGATGGCCATGAAATAGCAGGCAGTAGCCAGGTCCAGTTTGAAAGCATGGACAAATACGCTCAGAACCTCCGAAAACCTGACGCCTTCGACAGAAAGCAGGCCTGAGTAGTACACCAGGAATACCAGTCTCGTGAAATCAAAAAGCAGTAACCAGAAAACCAACTGCCTTAATAATAAAAGGGTAAGCTTTTTCATCAGCGCAAAGGTAATTGAATGACATAAACGTATTATCATTATTTTTGTTTCATGTCTCTCAAGGTATGACTATAATTGAAAAGTTGGATTTATTGTATCATTCCATCCCGCGGGGTGTCAGGATGATCGTCGTATCTAAAACTCAGAGCCCTGAAACCATAACAGAGACATATAATGCAGGACACCGGGATTTTGGCGAGAACAAGGTGCAGGAAATGATATCCAAAGCCGCTGCCCTGCCCCCTGATATACATTGGCACTTTATCGGACATCTGCAAACGAACAAAGTGAAATACATTGTCCCTGTTGTCTATATGATCCACAGCATTGACAGTCTGAAACTGCTTAAAGAAGTGGACAGGGAAGCACTGAAGGCTGGCCGTATAATTTCCTGCCTGCTTCAGATCCATATTGCAAGCGAGGAAACTAAATTCGGGTTTGACCCCGTGGAAGCATTCGGGGTACTGGACTCAGCCGAATACCGGGCCATGCAGAATGTAAGAATACGAGGTCTCATGGGAATGGCCACCTTTACCGATGATACAAATCTTGTGAGGCAGGAGTTCAGATATCTCAGGGAGTGCTTCGGCAGGATGAAAGCGGAATATTTCCAGGCAGATACCTCATTCTGCGAGCTTTCAATGGGCATGTCGGGAGATTATTCACTGGCCATTGAAGAAGGAAGCACCATGGTAAGAATAGGGACGGCCATCTTCGGTGAAAGACCTAAAATAAAATCGGAATTATGAAGCAGGCAAAATATATCATTACCCTATTGCTGATCAGTCTGGTATCAGGCACACAGGCCCAGCTTACCATACCCAAAAAAGCTTATTGGCACCTGGCCGGAACATGTGGTAACGGCAGCAGCGTCAGTATGAACATGGTTAAGATCAACGACAGCATTTATGCAGATTGCATTATCAGTCTCAAGGGCGCACAGGTACTGGCAAGTATTCTGGAAACAGGCAAACCCTATGATTTTTGCGGGAAAATGGATGCCAAAGGAAATTTTCACCTTCATCCTTTCAGCGGTGAATTCCCATGTTTCAGTGGACAATTGCTCAATGCAGGCTCATTCTCAGGAGACTTTGAAGAGAGAAAGTCAGGCAAGTTTCATTTTGAATTGAATGAAATTTACAAAGCCGGTAGCGTACAATTCTCAGTATTTTGCATCCAGCAGAACATCACCCTTGTCAAAAAACCCAGGAGCCCGGCGGGCAGTTTCCGCATGGCAATGCTGTCACCTAATGAATCAGGGAATCCGGTGATCTCCGATTCTCTCCGGAGGATCATGCTAAAAGCCTTCAACAACTCGGGTTATGAGGGAACAGAGCCCGACAGCGTACTTGCCGGCGACCTCAGGGTGTTCAGGAGGGATTATATATCGGCCAACCAGGACCTTTACAAGCAGATGCCCGATGCAGGTTCACTGAACTGGGAACTGCTGAGGTTCATGCATATTGTTTACAACGAGTCTTACATTCTCAGCTTTTATATCCTGAATTATGCCTTTACAGGAGGCGCCCACGGTTTGGAAAGCCTTGATTACAGCAATGTGGACCTCAGGACAGGGAAACTGCTCAAGCTTGACGATATCATCCGGGAAGGCAGGAGGCAGGACCTTTCACGGCTACTTACCCTCAAGCTTAAACGGCTGAATAATATTCCCGAATCCCAGAAGCTCAGTGATAACGGGTATTTTGTAAACGAGATCCTGCCGAATGAAAATTTCTACCTGTGCCGGGGAGGCATTGGTTTTGTTTACAACCATTATGATATCGCCCCGTATTCTTTCGGGGCCACTGATATTTTTCTTACTGTGGATGAGATGAGGAATATTCTCAAACAGGGATTCAACGGCTTCTGAAACCGGCTTTGATAAACCTGTCCCGGCCATGAAAATCCTGCAGCAGGCTGACATCCGAGAATCCTGACGCATCAAGCAGTTCTGATAGCTCCTTCCCGTAAGCCTCATTGATCTCAAACCAGAGCACACCTTCCTCTTCAAGGTTTCTTAATGAATACTCAGTAATGGCCTTGTAATACTTCAGGGGATCATCATCAGGAACGAACAGGGCAACATGAGGTTCGTAATCCATCACGTTTCTCCTCATTGCTGCTTTTTCCTTCATGGTCACATAAGGAGGATTGCTAACGACAAGGTTGAGCTTTCGTTTTACGGGCACATCGCCGGCCTGCAGGATATCGGAACGGTAAAAATCAACCCCGACCCCGCATGCTGAGGCATTCGAACGTGCCAATGCCAGGGCATCCTCCGAAATATCAGTTCCTGACATGAGGATGCCGGGTAAGTGAGTTTTGAGATATATGGCAAGACAACCCGACCCTGTACCTATATCCAGGGCCGAAAAACTATTCCCCGCCAGAGGGGTGGTCATTCTAACAATATACATCGCCAGCTCTGCAGTTTCAGGCCTGGGGATCAGAACCGATGGATTGACTATCAGCTGAAGCCCGTTAAAATCTGACTTGCCCGTAATGTACTGTACAGGGCAACCTTGAGAAAGCCTTCCCAGTGCAGCCATGAACCTTGCTGAATTCTCAGGGCCGATTTCGGCGGAAGGATCCATATGAAGTTTCAGTCTTGACCATCCAAGAAAATCTTCGAATAAAATACAGAGTATGCTGCTGGTCTCCTCAGCATCATACAAGCACTTCATCTGTTCATGGAAGGCATCCATGATGCTCCTTACCGAAAAGGTTCCCTGATTCATGCTACTAAATTAATATAAAATGAAGGAAAGCCTGCTCCCCTTAAGGCATAAAACATTACCTTAGCGATATGATTGATACCCCGGATACATATTATACTGTTGCAGGAAAGGGAGAATCAGTCATCCGTGAGAAGGCCAGTAAATTCATCGGTCTTGCATTTCCCATAAATTCCGAGATTGAAGCGAAGGATGTAATCCTGGGTATACGCAAAAAGTATTACGATGCAAACCATCATTGCTATGCTTACTGTTTCGGGCTCACCAGAGAGATCTACCGCCTGAGTGATGACGGTGAACCATCGGGATCTGCAGGCCGGCCCATCCACGGGCAGTTGCTCTCAAAGGACGTTTCTGACACCCTGGTTATTGTAGTGCGTTACTTCGGAGGAACCAAGCTTGGCATTCCCGGTTTGATCGCTGCTTACAGGCAGGCTGCTTCGGAAGCTCTTGACCAGGCTGGTAAAACTGAAAGGATAATTAAGCTGAACCTCAGGGTGAACTTCCCTTATGAGAAGATGAACGAGGTGATGAAAATACAGAAGGAAGAGGAACTTGATATCGTGGGACAGGTTTTCGATAACGATTGCAGCATCACCCTTGCTGTCAGGAAAAGCAAGGCCGACAAGGTCCTGAGCAAGTACATGAGAATTTCAAACATATATACATTAGTAGATAATCAATCAAAATGAACCATTTCTGCTTATAATCAATCTGTTTAATAATAAACTAAAAACGGGTATTGGTTATCCGATGATCAGTAAAATAAGTATGCAAGCTAAACACAATTCAGCCACTCAGTCTTTTTAATATCTCAAGCTTTCGGATGCCCGAGTTTGGTCTAG
>CAIJYT010000202.1 GCA_903824935.1 uncultured Bacteroidales bacterium
AACTTTGAAAGAAAAAAGGCTTGAGAAAAAGGAAAAGAAAGACAAGCAAGGAAAGTTCTGAGAACCTTCAGTCTTCTGAAGTCTATTCTTTTTATAACAAAAAAAGCCGCCCTGCAAAGGCGGCTTTTTTTCAATGAGGCGTTCGTTAGAATCATTGGTAAATGGGCAAATGTTTCCGTATTAATCCCAGCAGCAATTTACTATCAACAGGCTTCACGATATAATCGTTGCATCCAGCTTCCATTGCATTTACCTTTTCAAACAATTGTTTATACGCTGTTTGCGCAATGATGATTACATCCTTGTTAAACTGTGGGAAGGGAGAGATTAAATGTTAAAAAGATTGACATAAGTCATTTTTATTTTATCTTTGCATGGATTTAGTCTAAATTTAATTAATCAAAGAAAACCATGAAAAAGACAACCATATATATTTCCCTTTTAACCCTGATGTTTATCAGTGTTCCGGGCACGTATAGCCTTTTTGCAAAGGATCATTCCGCCTCAGTATTTAAATCCATTGAAAAGGAAAAACTTAATACTATCATTGTAGATGCTGTTAAATATCCAGCCTTTTCGCTCAGCAAGGAAGAACGAGGCGAAATTTCCGTAACATTCTCCCTGACCGATGAAGGAATGATCAAGGTAGAACAGGTAGCCGCGCCTTCAAAGCGCATCGAAGACTATGTGAAAGATCAGCTTTCGGATGTAAGCGCAAAAGACGTACTGCATTTTTACAACCAAAAGTTTTCAGTTAAATTCCGTTTTGAAAACTGTTAATCAGTTTGAATATTTCCTATTGTATGAAAACCGTGGTCAGTCAACAGACCGCGGTTTTTGTTTTTTCCGAAGGATGGCTTGCTGCAGGGGTTAAAAACGACAACGACCAGCAGTTGTATAAAGCTTTATCTTGAAAAATACAAAAATTGTCCGTATCTTGTAGAAATACCAAGGATTTTACATTTCCAAACTAATGGGAAAAAACGAAAAATGAAAAAAACCACGCTGGAATACCGAATGATGCAGGAACATAACCGACATAAAGTTCCCGATTCAAAACTATTATCAGGTTCACTAATAGGTTTATACCCAATAACCCTTGACGGGGGCAGAACCACAATATTTATTGATGATAAAAGTAAAGAGCAAGAAACAAGAGACAGATACCAACAGCGTAAGGATAATAAGCTTAATTATTTCGTAAAAAAACCTAAAACTTAAAAGCATGAATAAGGAAAGGATAATTGCCGGCAGACCTTGATACTGTTATACCCGATTGTCCCACCTGGTCTTCTGCCACCCGCTGATCTTTCCAGCCTCGTCGCAATGTGTGCACATCCACATTATTTCATCCCTTTCTGATCCAACCACTATTTCAATGGTGCCAGCGCATTTCTTGTTATGGCATCGAATGATGGTTGCCATTGTCTGCGGCTCAATTTCTTTGGTGGCAGCATCGACAATTAAAGCGAGGAAGCCTGCCATTTCCCTGCCTTCCTTGTGCATTTCTTTTACAATGTTTCCCTGCCTGTCAAGAAAATGGCTCAGGTTGGTTATGTACATCGGTTATTGGTTTAGCTATTGTTACAAATGTAGCGAGATCTTGCAACAAACCAAGGAAGCCGGCTAATGTCTTTAGAAAGAAAATAGCAATGGGGTTATAAGACCAGGCTGCATCCCTGAATCAGGTCATGAGTTACTGGAACGAATAAAGCAGGAAACGGAGCGGATAAGTCGACTGCAAAAAGCGACCTCTGCCGATGCGCTGGAAATAAGGGAGCAGAAGCAACTATTCCTGATGGAGGCTGGTGTGGGTACCAGCGCAGTTTGATGAGCCCCGGCGTAGGATGTGGTAAATGTGAATACGTTAAGTGTAGAAGCAAATAGGCATTTGAAAACAGGGTAAAACTGTATTACTCACATCGATGTCACCCCCCATTTTAGAAATAAAAAACCCCGCAACTTGCTTTGTTACAGGGCTCTTCGATTTATTTTTGCGGACTGGACGAGACTCGAACTCGCGACCTCCGCCGTGACAGGGCGGCATTCTAACCAGCTGAACTACCAGTCCTTGATTGTGACTGCAAAAGTATATCTTTTTTCCTGATTTTCAAAAAAATTAAAATTGTTCCTGGTAAAATCCCGCTGATCTCAGGTCATAAAACAGTATCCGGTACTTACGGGCCTCATCCGACCAGCGTAAAACTCTTGAACGAGAGGCAGTTGATACGTTGAGGATAATTGCCGGATTAAAGATTTCTTTCAGTTTCTCAATCCGGGCACCCGTAACAGAACAGATCAGAAGGATATCTGCATGGGTCTTTAACTTCAGGGTATTACCCAGGGGCGAGTCAAGGATGAAGATCCTGCGGTCACCTGTCACCATCATATTCCCGAAACGGCCGATGCGCGGGAACCCGCAAACCTTCTGCCATCCTTTGAAATTAATCCAGCGGTCCTGAACAATATCCACATTGCCGGCCATACGCTCGTTGACGACCTGGGTTGAGATAAAGGGATCCTTCATCATCCGCAGTCCTGAATAAAAACAGACTTCCCTCCTCCCCTTAACCAGCCTTACTACATAACCCTGGCTGTCCTGGTGAATAAAAAGCCTTTGGGGCGATGGACCTCCGGATTTTATTGCCAGGCCGTGAAACTCCAGCATTAGCAGGCATGAAAGGGCAAGCAACAGAAATTTCGGCTGTTTAACAGTAAAAAAAAGGAAGGCTGAAATGATGATAAGGTACAGTAGAACCACTTCAGGAACATCAGGAAAAAAGCCCGAAGTGACTGAGCCTGGCAGGGAAGCTATCCACATAACACTTTTATTAAGGCCTATTAAAAGCAGCTTTAATGCCATGATCACAAGATTGCCTATAAATGGCAGGGATGACAGGGCCAGGGCCAGTATCCCCATCAGGATGATTCCGTTCGACAATGGGACTATCACCAGGTTTGAAATGACAAAGTAATTCGGGAAACGGTGAAAATAGTAAAGGCTCAATGGCAGAGTCGCGATCTGGGCGGCAATGGAGACTGCCACCAGCGCCCAGATCTTGTTTGGCAGCCAGTGGTGTGTAATATAAAGGTCGTAAATGGGTTTATACATTAAAACGATCCCTGTAACGGCAAGGTATGAAAGCTGGAACCCCACATCGGTTAGGATAGCGGGATTCATAACCAGTAAAAAGAATACCGAGGCGCTGATCACGTTCAGCATTTCGGGCTTGCGCCTGATGGTTTTGCCGATAATTAAAAAACCAAGGCTGGCTGCAGCCCTGAGCACGGCAGGTGAGAATCCTGTAACCGCAGCATAAGCCCAGATAAACAACAGTTCGATCAGGGATTTCAGGTAAATCCCTTTGCGGAATTTTGCCAGGAATGAAAGCGCTGTTTCAAGGAACATAAAAATGATCCCTACATGCATACCCGAAACCGAGAGGATGTGCATAGTGCCGCTTGCAGCAAAAGCTGATTTGAGCCTGCTGTCGATATCATCGACATAACCAAGAAGAAGGGCCGCGGCAACAGAGAACTCCTGACCAGCAATCCCTTTCTGCCTCAGGATGCCCAACAACCGGTCTCGTATGCTGAAAGCAAAACGGCTTACACTCATACTGTGGCTCCCGGGAAGCCTGTAACAAAGGTCTGGGCTGCTGCCAAGTTCATACCTCAGGCCTTTGCTGAAGAGGTACTCCCTGAAATTAAAGGAATGGCTGTTTGTGAAGAACTTAAGTTTTTCGGGCCTTCCGTAAACAAGGTAATAATCTCCGTAATTCAACATGCCTGGAGAACCGGAGTTTTTGCTGTTATAAACCCTGAGGTACAGTTTGCTGTTGAAGGGCTTCCACCGGCCTGAATCATGGATGCAAAAAAGATCGCATACTGCAGCAGTACAGTTCTTTTTTAGTACAGGACAGTCGCTGATCCTGACCAGTAAAACAAGTTTTGATTCAAAATCGGGAACCTCCTCCGTATTACCAGCCGAACTTACATTTGACAGGTAAAAGCCTGAAACAACGAATGCGGCCAATATGACCGAGCCCGACATCCACCGTAATTTAAAGCTTAATGCAAACCAATGCAGAAGTATGAGCAGCAGGTTAAGTACAATCAGTACCGAAGTAAAGAGGAGAACCGGGAGAGGATGCTTAAATACCTGGCCCAGAATGATCCCCGATAAAAACGGGAACACCAGCCTCAGTAAAGGTACAGGTCTCCAGAAATTCATGACTTTTCATTATTGTCTCAGGACTTAATCCCTGAACTAATGAAAAGTGGCATTATTTTTTGCAATATTTTTCAAGATAGGCTCTGGACTGCTCATTGCCCATAGCACCCGCCTTTTCCCAATCGAGGCAGGCGTCATTTAATTGTTTGAGGCTGGCAAAAGCGGCTCCCCGGCTGGCGTAGTAGTCGGCCTGCAGAGAATCGAGACGGATGGCATTATTGAAATCCTCTATAGCGGCTTTGTAATCCTTAAGCCTGAAACTGCATAACCCCCTGTTGTAAGTGGCCTCGGGAAACACAGGTTTGTACTGAAGCGCCCGTGTAAAATTCATCATGGCCTCTTGAAAATTTTCCAGTTCCATCAGGTCCAGTGCCTTGTTATAAAAGGCTTCAGGATTATCTGCTTTCAGTCCTATGGCCTTGGAATAATCCCTGATCGCGCCGTCATAATCCCTGATGGCATCCTTTGCCAGGGCCCTGTTGAAAAACGGCTCAGAATAGGATTGCCGCAATTCAACTACCCGGTCGTAATCCTTTATTGCCCCCTGGTAGTCTTTCATTTCATATTTAAGGACACCCCGGTTATACCATGCTTCGGCGCTGCCTGAATCGGTTGCAACAGCCTTGTTCAGGTCCTTAAGCGCGGAGTTGTAATCGCCCAGCCTGGCTTTGAGAATTCCTGAATCTATATAGGTCTTATTCGCCTTTACCTGGGCAGAGGCCAGGCTGCAAAACAAAAAGGAAAAAGCAATTATGGTCAGAAATAAGGCATATGCCTTTTTCATCGAAGATTTACTTGCAGAATTTGATTATGAGGTCTTTGGAATCGGTGCTGCCAAGGTCAAATGCAGTGTTCCAGTCCTGGCATGCACCCTGGGTATCCCCAAGGGCCTGTTTTGCCCTGCCGCGGTTGTTATATGCATCCGTACCCCTGGGATCCAGCGCTATTGCCTTGTTCAGATCGTCAAGTGCCCCTTTGAAATCATTGAGAGCGATTTTGGCTGCAGCGCGGTTGTTAAGGGCCGAAACATTTTTAGGATTTTTTTTCAGGGCAACATTATAATCGGTAATAGCGCCGCGATAGTCCTGGAGGTTATGGCGGACAAGTCCGCGGTTGGTGAACACATCTGCAAAATTCGAATCGATTTTAATTACCGCAGAATAATTCTCAAGAGCTTCCTTATAATCCTGCTTCTGAAGTTTGACTGCGGCCATATAATTGAAAGCGGCTGCATTTTTATGATCTATGTTCAGGGCAGCCTTGAGGTCGGTTTCCGCTCCGTTTATATCACCCAGGTGAAATTTGCAGGCTCCCCTGATAAAATAAGCACTTGAGTTGTTCTTGAATTTATTGAGGGACTTGGTCTCATCTTCAAGGGCCATGCCAAATTCATTCTGCATCCAGTAACAATAACCTCTTGCCATAAATGCGTTGGCGCTTTCAAAACTCTCGAGTGATTTGGTAAAATCCTGTATTGCCCCGTCAAAATCACCGGCCTGTGACTTGGTAGTACCCGCCACAAAATACTTCTGGGCTTCTTTCTCTTTTGGAGATATTTCTTTCGACTGCTGATGCAGTAAGGGATTGGCTCCCTTCTTCGTAGTATCACCATTACCCGGTGCAAGTTGCAATGTTTCAACCTTTTTCGTGGTCTTCTGGGGTTGACTGTTTGGATTCTGCTGAGCCTGCGCCATCACTCCTGCGGTAATTCCAAAAACCATCAGGCTGAAAATAATAAAGTTCTTTTTCTTCATAATCGTTGAATTCTCTGTACTTGCTTTTACTGTTTTCCTATTATTTAACTGATTTTTCCGTCAAATATTGTACCATTTTAGCAGCTGCCCTTCCCGAAGCCCCGCTTCCCCCAAGCATATCCTTCACCTGCCTGTAGCCTTTGAGAACAGGTTCCCGGTTCCCGGGCTGAAGCAGCTGTTTCAGCTCCCTGTCAAGGCTTTCCCTTGTAAAATCATTCTGTATCAGTTCTTTAACCACAGACCGCCTGGCAATAAGATTAACCAGTGAAATGTAGTCGACCTTCACTATTCGTCGTGCTATTTCATAAGAAACTGCGTTGCCTCTATAGCAGACAATCTGAGGCACATTCATCAATGCTGTTTCAAGAGTGGCAGTTCCGGAAGTAACCAGGGCGGCCACTGAATTACTGAGAAGGTCATAAGTCTGGCCTGAGACAACCCCTACTTTTGCATTTCCTGTAATTGAAGTATAAAAAGCCTCAGGCAATGAAGGTGCAGCTGCAATCACAAACCGGTGATCGGGGAATGAGGGTATCACTTCCAGCATCACCGAAAGCATGCTTCTGACCTCCATTTTACGGCTACCCGGGAGAAGCGCGATCAATGGTTTATCTTCAAGCCCGTTCATCCGAAGGAATTCGCTCCTGTCCTTCAGCTTCATGCCCTCATGAATTACATCAAGAAGAGGATGGCCGGGGAAATCGGCATTAACTCCGTATTTCCTGTAGAATTCCTGTTCAAACGGCAGGATCACGAACATATGATCAACTGTATCCCTTATCGTTTTAACCCGCGATGATTTCCAGGCCCAGAGCTGGGGAGAAATATAATAAAACACACGTATCCTCCTTGAAGCTGCAAAACGGGCGATCCTAAGGTTGAAACCTGGGTAATCGACAAGTATCAGAACATCAGGGTTAAACTGAAGGATGTCATTTTCACAGAATTTCAGGTTGCCCAATATCCGGGGAAGATGGGAAACAACTTCGAGAAAGCCCATGAAAGCAAGGTCGCGGATATGCCTTACCAGTTCCACACCTTCCTTCTTCATAAGGTCCCCGCCCCAACCCCTGAAAGAGGCCTGCCCGTCGAGCAAGCTGAGTTCCCTAACCAGGTTCGAGGCATGAAGGTCGCCCGAAGCTTCTCCCGCTATGATATAATACTTCATGAGAACCAGTTTGAAATGGGCTCAAGCGCTTTATTGGCAGTGAAGTCAAACTGTACAGGCACAACAGAAATATATCCGTTTTCGAGTGCCGATTCGTCAGTATCGCTGCCATGCCCGGTTTTAATGAAAACTCCGGTCATCCAGTAATATCTCCTGCCCTGGGGGTCTGTCCGGGCATCAAAATCCTCCTGCCATGTACCTTCAGCCTGCCTGCACACTTTGATCCCTTTAATTTTTTTCTCAGGGATGGCAGGGATGTTTACATTAAGGCAAACCCCTCGAGGCAGGCCATTTTTGATTACTTCAGCGATGATTTTTTTTATATAGACAGCCGATGGTTTAAAGTCGGCTGTCAAACGATAATCGGCAAGCGAAAATCCGGCCGAACTCACCCCTGCAAGGGCGCCTTCGAAAACCGCTGCCATGGTGCCCGAATAAATGATATTGATGGATGAATTGCTGCCATGATTGATACCTGAGAAAAGGAAATCGGCTCTCTTTTTGAGAACGACTTTGAAAGCCAGTTTTACGCAGTCGGCAGGTGTCCCGTTGCAGCTGTATTCTTCATAATCTTTTTCCTTGCAAAGCAATTCGAGGCGAAGCGGGTGGTTTACGGTGACGGCGTGTGCAGTGCCGGACTGAGGACGGTCGGGTGCGACCACGACCACTTTTCCGAATGGCCTCACACAGTCAATAAGGAACCTTAATCCCGGCGCTTTTACGCTGTCGTCGTTGGTAAGCAGTATGATTGGCTTTGCTTTCATTTTTTATTGTTCATAGATTGGGGGAAGGATCAGAAAAGTATCAGTTCCTCATATAATTCCTTGACCGGCAGGCCCATAATATTAAAAAAAGAGCCTTCGATCTTGCTGATGCCGATATAACCTATCCATTCCTGTACCCCGTAACCACCTGCCTTGTCGAAAGGCTGGAAATTTCTGATATAATATTCAATCTCCTCGAGGCTGAGCTCTTTGAAATAAACAGTGGACCGCACATGGAAGGTCTTGTTCTTTTTTCTTGACTTAAGGCAGACTGCAGTGATCACATCATGCTTTTTACCCGACAGCTTTTTCAGCATGATCACTGCTTCATCATGATTGGCAGGCTTCCCGAGTATCTCATCGCCAAGCACCACAATAGTGTCAGCTGCGATCAGGATGGATTTCTGGTTCATTCGTGAAGTATCAAAACTGGCTGCTTTAAGCTCTGCCAGGTATGTCGCTATCTCGGTTGGGGCAAGCCCGTCCGGGTATTCCTCCTTTACATAGGTTGTGCAGATCTCGAAATCAAGTCCCAGTTCCTTAAGCAGGTACTGACGCCTCGGGGAACCCGATGCCAGGACAAGATGGTAACCTTCTAAACGCTTGTTTATCATATTATTTGCTGATTGCGATAAGTTGCATGGATAAAACCCCGGCCACCATGATGATTTTGCAGATATTGCTCATGATGTGATATTCCTCGGGAGTATTAGATTTGAAGGCCCTGTAAATCAGATATATCATAGGTAAAAGCACTGTTACAGCGAGATACCAGAAAACCATCATCAGGTTCAGTCGGTAAAGCACCAGCATGGTATAGCTAAGGAGAATAATGGTGAGTACAACGAGCAGGGTTACAATACCCCGGCTGGCATTTATGCCAAAAACAATGGGGATGCTACGGCAGCCTACCCTGGCATCACCTTTTACGTCTTCCATATCCTTGATGACCTCCCTGTAAAATGTTACCAGGAAAGCAAAGAGGGCATAGGCCAGGAACAGTTTCCCGAACCAGAAAAGATCGGGGATGAGATCGGCAAAGAACTCGGTATGCAGCCTTAGCCAGAAAAATTCAAAAACATAGACGATAATAACGACAAGAGCCGACAAAAGGGCAACGATGAGATTACCCCAGAACAACAGCCGCTTGTATTTTGCCGAATAAAACCATAAAAGAAGGCCCACGGCAGGAAAAATAAAGCCGAAACTCAGGACCCGTATCCTGTATGCAAGGTAAAACCCTATAATGCATCCCATGCCTGTGAGTAGAATATGCCATTTAATTGCAGTTCTGCCGGGTATGATCTTCCCCACCACCAGGTAGGCGGGCTTATTGATCTCATCGATCTTCACGTCAAAATAATCATTGATCACATAACCTCCCGAAGTAATCAGGAGAGTTGCCAGGCAAAGAAGAGAGAAATCGAGGAGGGGTGACATCACCTCTGTGTCCCCGCTGTAAAGGAATGGTGCAAAAAGACAATACCTCAGCAGGAATTGGGTCAGGATAATGATAAGCAGGTTGGGAGGCCGGATGAATCCAATGAGTTTCCCTGCCTTGCTAAGCATTGATTGTTTCTCGGTTGACATGATCAATTTTCAATTCGTCATTCGCTACTTCGCTACTTCGCTACTTATTTTTACCACTTATGCGCACTATCATTCATCCATTTCCCCTGTACCTTCATCACCTGTTCTATCACATCCCTGGCACATCCTTTACCCCCGTTGCAGTGGGAGATATATTTTGCAATCTTCCTGATCTCTTCTGCAGCATCGGCCGGGCAGGTCGAAACCCCCGATTCAAGCATGACTTCGTAATCGGGAATATCATCACCCATATAGAGCACCTGTTCAGGTTTAAGGTTTTTATCGGTAAGATATTTATGGAAACATTCAATCTTATTTTCAATGCCCATAAAAAGATCATGAACGTTCAGTGCTTTCATCCTGTGCTCAAGTGATTTTGAAACCGCACCCGAGATCACTGCCACATTATATCCGTTCCTGACAGCCAGCTGAATTGCATAGCCGTCCTTGACGCTGGATATCCTGTGGCCTTCACCCTGGCTGGTCATTATCACCATGCCGTCGGTAAGCACACCATCATAATCGAAAATAAAGGTGGTAATATGCCTGAGTAATTCCTTGTAATTAGTCATTCCTGCTCTTGTGTTTGATTATACTCTTGCTGATCAGGTCGTAAATATCCATATAAACCTCATATCCTGCAAGCATCTCAATATGTTCGTCCATGATTTTTGAATCCTCCCTTATCGCCGGGCCTGTTTGTCTGCTAAAAACATCTTCATGCTTTGCAGCTTCAGCAGTCTGCCGGATCAGGGGTTTCAGAAGGCTGAAAGGGATATCATGCTTTTTGAGAAGATCCTCCGCTATGGTGTACATGAAACTTGAAAAATTTCCTGCAAAAACCGCAGTCAGGTGAAGTACTTTGCGCTGTTCGCTGCTCAAAGGCAGTACCCTGCTGCTGATAAGCCTTCCAAGCTGCAACAGTTTTTCTTCATTCCCCGGGGTATTGGCTTCTATACAAACAGGGATTTTACTGAAATTTACAGGTTTGTTCTTTGAGAAAGTCTGAAGCGGATAAAAGACCCCGGTATTCGAAGATGCCCTGGAAAGGGTTTCCATAGACACCGAGCCTGAGGTATGGACCAGGAATTGATCCTTAAGACCGAGCTGGCCGGCAACCTCTTTAATAGCAGAATCACTTACTGCGAGGATAAAGAGGTCAGCCTTGAAACCGGCTCCGCTGAAACCGGCTTTATACTGTGCATGAACCCTTCGCGCCAGCCTCTCCCCTGCCTGTCTTGAACGGTTAAGCACCTGTACAACATTCACCCTTTTTTTGTGCAGGGCAAGAGCCAGGTGAGTGGCCAGGTTACCGGCACCAATGATCACTACATTCTGTATTTTCGGATGTTCCGGCCCCAATTCCCTGAAAAATTGAAATGCAAATATAGAGTAATACTTGTTTTCCCGATCTTTTTCATAGCATGAAAAAAACGGGATCCGGAGTACGGCTTGCCCCGAACGAAATGATTGGATGGCAGGGAATCAGCCATCCGCAGTCATATAAAATGGAAAGATCCTGCGTGAGGCAGGATCTTTCCAGCAATAAATTAAGTAAAGTTTATGGTCTGAATGTATGTGTTTCAGGCCTGGCCAGGCATTCCCATATTGAAGGGGATCTCGCCTTCCGAGTCGCGGATATCGCCGTGAGTAGCCTCGTACTTGGCAACATTCTCCTTGAGCGCCTTGTAAAGCCTCTTGGCATGCTGCGGGGTCAGGATGATCCTTGATTTCACCTTGGCCTTGGGCACGCCCGGCATCATCTTGACGAAGTCAATAATGAATTCTGCCGGGGAGTGTGTGATAATCGCGAGGTTTGAATAGATGCCTTCGCCCACTTCATCAGAGATCTCGATATTGATCTGGTTCTGGTTTGCCTGGTTTTTATTGTCCTGCATATTAATCCTCTTCTTTGGATGCGAGTAATGCTTCGTATTCTTCCTTGCTGCCGACGATCAGGTTCTCATATTCACGCAAACCGGTACCTGCAGGGATAAGATGTCCAACGATAACGTTTTCCTTCAGACCTGCGAGGTCGTCTTCGCGTGCGTTGATCGCAGCCTGGGTAAGCACCTTGGTGGTCTCCTGGAAAGATGCTGCCGAGAGCCAGCTGCGTGTTTGCAGCGAAGCCCTTGTGATTCCCTGGAGTACCTGCCTTGCCGTAGCCGGTTTTGCATCGCGTGCCTCAACAAGTTTCTTGTCCTTGCGTTTCAGCATCGAAATCTCATCGCGGAGTTTACGTGCGCTGATGATCTGGCCTGATTTGAAAGTAGAGGAATCACCGGGATCCTCAACAACTTTCTTACCATAGATCCAGTCATTCTCATCCTGGAAATCAATCTTGTTGGCAAGTTCACCTTCAAGGAAACGGCTGTCGCCCGGATCTTCGACCTCGACCTTGCGCATCATCTGCCTTACAATGGTCTCAAAATGCTTGTCGTTGATCTTCACACCCTGCAAACGGTAAACTTCCTGGATTTCATTGACGATATATTCCTGGACCTTCATGGGACCCTTGATGGCAAGGATGTCGCTTGGCGTAAGAGCGCCGTCTGATAAAGGAATCCCTGCCTTTACATAGTCGTTTTCCTGTGCAAGTATCTGTTTCGATGTCGGTATCAGGTAACGCTTTTCTTCTCCTGTCTTGGAAGTGATTATAACTTCGCGGTTGCCTCTCTTCAGTTTCTTGGCTAATGATACCACACCGTCAATTTCAGATACGACGGCGGGATCCGACGGGTTACGTGCTTCAAACAGCTCTGTTACCCTTGGTAAACCACCCGTGATGTCACCTGCCTTACCTATGGCACGCGGGATCTTAACAAGAACTTCACCGGCCTTGATCTTTGCCCCATTCTCAATAATAATATGCGCACCAACAGGGATATCGTAGATCTTGACGATTTCCTTGGTTGAATCAAGTATGTTGATGGCAGGGTTCTTACCCTTCTGGCGTGATTCGATGATCACCTTTTCATGGTAACCGGTCTGTTCATCCGATTCAACGCGGAAAGTCATACCTTCCTGGATGTTCTCAAAATCGATCTTACCGGCAACTTCCGAAAGAATCACGGCATTATACGGATCCCAGTCGCTGATGAGGTTGCCCTTCTTTACTTCCGCTTCATTCTTGAAATACAGCTTCGCGCCGTATGGGATGTGAGCCGATGTAAGGGCGATGCGCGTATTCTTGTCAACGATCCTCATTTCGGCAGAACGGCCAATAACGATCTCAAATTTGTCACCTGATTCTGCCTGGAAACTCACTGAACGAAGTTCATCGATTTCGAGAACCCCGTCATACTTGGCTTCTATCCTTGATGCGCTGGCAATGTTAACGCCTGCGACACCTCCCACGTGGAAGGTACGGAGGGTAAGCTGTGTACCGGGTTCGCCGATTGACTGTGCTGCAATTACACCCACGGCCTCGCCTTTCTCAACAAGGCGGCCTGTTGCCAGGTTACGTCCGTAGCACTTGGCGCAAACACCTTTCTTTGCTTCGCAGGTAAGAACGGAACGGATCTCAACGCCTTCCACAGGGGAATCGTCAATCATAAGAGCAATCTCTTCGGTTATTTCCTGCCCTGCTGCAATAATCATTTTTCCTGACTGCGGATGATATATGTCGTGCAAAGCAACCCTGCCGAGGATCCTGTCATATAAGGATTCTACGACTTCCTCTGCTTTCTTGAGGGCCGTGATGGTGAGACCGCGTAATGTTCCGCAATCTTCTTCGGAGATGATAACATCCTGGGAAACGTCTACCAGACGGCGGGTAAGATAACCTGCATCGGCTGTTTTCAGAGCGGTATCGGCCAGACCCTTACGGGCACCGTGGGTCGAGATAAAGTACTCGAGAACCGAAAGGCCTTCCTTGAAGTTGGAAAGGATGGGGTTTTCAATAATTTCACCACCGCTGGCTCCCGATTTCTGCGGTTTGGCCATAAGACCACGCATACCTGAAAGCTGGCGGATCTGTTCCTTGGAACCACGGGCGCCTGAATCAAGCATCATATAAACCGGGTTGAAACCCTGCTTGTCTTTCGTCAACTGGTTCATCAGCGAAACAGTCAGCTGTGAATTCGTATGGGTCCAGATGTCGATGATCTGGTTGTACCTTTCATTGTTGGTGATGAAACCCATGTTGTAGTTGCTCACTACCTCATCAACTTCGGCTGAAGCATTGCTGACCAGGGTTTCCTTGATCTGCGGAACGATAACGTCGTCAAGGTTGAACGAAAGTCCTCCCTTGAAAGCCATGCTGTATCCAAGGTCCTTGATATCGTCGAGGAACTTGGCTGTTTTGGCTGTGCCTGTTTTCTTAAGGATGGCGCCGATAATATCGCGCAATGATTTTTTGGTAAGAAGCTGGTTAATATAACCATACTCCCTGGGAACAACCTGGTTGAAGATCACACGTCCTACAGTAGTTTCCATAGTGGTGCTCACTTCCTTTCCGTCTTCGAGCAGGTTCATCCTGACCTTGATGATGGCATGAAGGTCAACCTTCTTTTCATTATAGGCAATGATGACTTCTTCGGGCGAGTAGAATGACATCCCTTCTCCCCTGACTTTACGGTCGCTGTCGGTCTTGCGGGCTTTGGTCATATAATAAAGACCAAGCACCATGTCCTGTGAAGGCACCGTGATAGGCGCCCCGTTGGCAGGGTTGAGGATATTATGTGAAGCAAGCATGAGAAGCTGTGCTTCCAGTATTGCTGCATTTCCCAGGGGAACATGCACGGCCATCTGATCACCGTCAAAGTCGGCGTTGAAAGCGGTACATACCAGCGGGTGAAGCTGTATGGCCTTACCTTCAATAAGTTTCGGCTGGAATGCCTGGATACCTAAGCGGTGAAGTGTAGGAGCACGGTTGAGCATGACAGGGTGCCCCTTCATGATATTTTCAAGGATATCCCACACAACCGGGTCCTTGCGGTCAACAATCTTCTTGGCCGATTTAACTGTCTTTACGATACCCCGCTCAAGCATCTTGCGGATGATGAATGGCTTGTAAAGTTCCGACGCCATTTCCTTTGGCAGACCGCACTCATTAAGCCTGAGTTCGGGACCGACAACAATTACTGAACGGCCAGAATAGTCAACACGTTTTCCAAGCAGGTTCTGACGAAAACGGCCCTGTTTCCCTTTAAGACTGTCGGAAAGGGATTTCAACGCCCTGTTCGACTCGGTCTTTACAGCGCTGGCTTTGCGTGAATTGTCAAACAATGAATCAACGGCTTCCTGGAGCATTCTCTTCTCATTACGGAGGATGACATCCGGAGCCTTGATCTCTATAAGTCTTTTTAAGCGGTTGTTGCGGATAATTACCCTGCGGTAGAGATCATTCAGGTCGGAGGTTGCAAAACGCCCCCCGTCAAGAGGCACAAGGGGCCTGAGTTCTGGAGGAATCACAGGCACTACCTTTACGATCATCCACTCGGGACGGTTATCCATGCGTTTCTGGGCATCCCTGAAAGATTCAAAAACCTGAAGCCTTTTGAGGGCTTCGGCTTTCCTCTGCTGGGAGGTCTCTGTATTGGCCTTGTGACGAAGATTATACGATTCCTTGTCCAGTTCTATCCTGGAAAGAAGTTCATACAATGCCTCGGCGCCCATCTTTGCAACGAATTTATTCGGATCGCTGTCATCGAGGTACTGGTTTTCCTGGGGAAGCTTCTCAATGATATCGAAATATTCTTCTTCAGAAAGGAAATCCAGGTAATTCAAACCATCCTGGGCTTTTATACCCGGCTGGATGATGACATATTTTTCATAATAGATTATGGATTCCAGTTTCTTGGTCGGAAGGCCGAGAAGGGACCCTATTTTGTTTGGCAAAGAACGGAAGAACCAGATATGGGCAACGGGCACAACAAGCTGTATGTGTCCCATGCGTTCACGGCGGACTTTCTTTTCGGTCACCTCGACTCCACAACGGTCGCAAACGATACCCTTGTAACGTATCCTTTTGTATTTTCCGCAGTGGCATTCCCAGTCTTTTACGGGCCCAAAGATCCGTTCACAGAACAAACCGTCCCTTTCGGGCTTGTAGGTCCTGTAATTGATGGTCTCAGGTTTCAGTACTTCCCCGCTCGACATCTCCAGGATCTTCTCCGGAGAAGCCAGGCTGACAGTGATCTTGGAATACATACTGTTTATTGGACCTTCTTTTTTATATGCCATAATTTTGCTGATTGACAAGTGTTGAATTAATCTGTTGTAATATTCAGCCCGAGGCCGCGTAATTCATGCACAAGCACGTTGAATGATTCGGGAACGCCGGGAACTGGCATTGATTCGCCTTTGACGATCGATTCATAAGCCTTTGCCCTTCCCACAACATCATCTGATTTCACTGTAAGGATCTCGAGCAGGATGTTTGCTGCGCCGAATGCTTCAAGCGCCCAGACTTCCATTTCACCAAATCTCTGACCTCCGAACTGAGCTTTACCTCCGAGAGGCTGCTGGGTGATTAGCGAATAAGGCCCGATGGAACGTGCATGCATCTTGTCGTCGACCATATGATGAAGTTTCATCATATAAATGAAACCGACGGTTGTAGGCTGGTCGAAAGGTTCGCCCGAAAGACCGTCGTGAAGCCACACTTTACCGTTTCTCGGCAATCCGGCTTTCTCGAGGTAGGCATTGATCTCATCAATATGCGCACCATCAAAGATAGGAGTAGTGAAACGCTGGTTCAGCTTAGTTCCGGCCCATGCGAGAATGGTTTCATAGATCTGCCCGAGGTTCATACGCGAAGGTACGCCCAGGGGGTTCAGAACGATATCCACGGGAGTCCCATCTTCAAGGAATGGCATGTCTTCGGCCCTTTGTATCCTGGCAACAATACCCTTGTTACCATGACGGCCTGCCATTTTATCTCCCACTTTAAGCTTGCGCTTCTTAGCGATATACACCTTTGCCATCTGCACAATGCCTGCGGGAAGGTCATCTCCCACAACAGCGACAAACTTTTTGCGGTTGCTTACACCAAGTACTTCCTTGTACTTGATAATGTAATTGTTGATCAGCGACTTGACCAAGTCATTCTTATCCTTATCGGTAGTCCATTTGTTCGGGTTGATTGTCATGTAATCCAGATCAGTCAGGATTCCCGGGGCGAACTTGGCTCCCTTGGGAACGACTTCCTGCTTGAACTGGTTCAGGACTCCCTGGGAAACCTTATTGTTGACAAGAGTTCCGAGTTTTTCGACGAGCTTGGCCTTTAACTTTCGGATATCCTGCTGGAATTCATCCTCAAGCTTCCTGAGCTCATCCTTCTCCTTGGTCTTGGCTTTCTTGTCCTTGATGATCCTCGAAAACAATTTTTTCTCGATGACCACGCCCTTCATTGAAGGAGGTGCCTTGAGTGATGCATCTTTAACATCACCTGCCTTGTCGCCGAAAATAGCGCGAAGCAGTTTCTCTTCAGGAGTGGGATCGCTTTCACCTTTCGGGGTGATCTTACCTATGAGGATATCACCTTCGTTAACCTCGGCGCCTATGCGTATAAGACCGTTTTCATCCAGGTCTTTTGTAGCTTCGGTACTGACGTTGGGGATGTCGTTGGTAAGCTCTTCCACGCCGCGTTTTGTATCCCTGACTTCAAGCGTGAATTCCTCAATATGAATGGAAGTGAATATATCTTCTGAAACCACTTTTTCAGAGATAACAATAGCATCTTCAAAGTTGTAGCCTTTCCATGGCATGAATGCAACCATGAGGTTACGGCCCAGGGCCAGTTCACCGTCACGGGTGGCATACCCCTCGCAAAGCACCTGTCCTTTCTGTACTTTGTCGCCTTTGCGGACGATAGGCCTCAGGTTTACACAGGTGTTCTGGTTGGTCCTCATGAATTTGGTCAACCTGTATACCTTGGTATCATCTTCAAAACTGACAAGTTTTTCTTTTTCAGTCCGGTGATAGCGGATCATGATCTCATTGGCGTCAACATATTCTACCACGCCCTCACCTTCGGCATTGATAAGCACCCTTGAATCCCTTGCTACAAGGTTTTCAAGCCCGGTGCCGACGATAGGAGCTTCAGGCGTAAGCAGTGGCACTGCCTGGCGCATCATGTTCGAACCCATGAGAGCACGGTTTGCATCGTCATGCTCGAGGAAGGGGATCAGAGAAGCTGCAATAGAAGCGATCTGGTTGGGGGCAATATCCACAAGGTCAACCTTGTCTTTTCCAACAATTGGGTAATCGGCAAGATAACGTACCTTGATTTTATCATCGGTAAGATTGCCTTTGGAATCCATGAGGGTGGTTGCCTGGCCAATGATCTTATGTTCTTCTTCCTCGGCTGTAAGGTAAACTGAGTCGGCTTCTATTTGCACCCTTCCGTCGATAACCTTTTTATAAGGAGTTTCAATGAACCCGAGGCGGTCGATCTTGGCGTAAACGCAAAGTGAGGAGATCAGTCCGATGTTGGGACCTTCAGGTGTTTCGATGGTGCAGAGGCGTCCGTAATGGGTATAATGAACGTCACGGACCTCGAAACCGGCACGTTCACGTGAAAGACCACCGGGGCCCAGGGCGGAGATACGACGCTTGTGCGTGAGCTCTGAGAGCGGGTTGGTCTGATCCATGAACTGCGACAGCTGGTTGGTGCCGAAGAATGAGTTGATAACCGATGAAAGTGTCTTTGCATTGATAAGGTCCATCGGTGTAAAAACCTCGTTGTCACGAACGTTCATACGTTCGCGGATAGTGCGGGCCATACGTGACAGTCCTACTCCGAACTGGTTGTATAGCTGCTCGCCTACTGTCCTGACGCGACGGTTGCTAAGGTGGTCGATATCATCAACTTCAGCCTTGGAGTTGACAAGCTCAATCAGGTATTTTATAATGGAAATAATGTCTTCCTTTGTAAGGACCTTGGTTTCCATGGGAATCTCAAGGTTCAGTTTCCTGTTGATCCTGTAACGGCCCACATCCCCGAGGTCATAACGTTTGTCGGAGAAGAAAAGTTTTTCAATAATACCGCGGGCGGTTTCTTCATCAGGAGGTTCTGCATTACGGAGCTGCCTGTAAATAAACTCCATGGCTTCTTTCTCGGAGTTTGCAGGGTCTTTCTGCAGGGTATTGAAGATAATGGAATAGTCGGTGGTAAGTGCTTCTTCACGGTGAACCAGGATGGTCTTGATGCCTGCATCGAGGATCTGGTTGATATGGGAATCTTCAAGAATGATCTCACGTTCGATGATCACCTCGGTACGTTCGATAGAGACAACTTCGCCTGTGTCTTCATCCACGAAGTCTTCTATCCATGACCTTACAACCCTTGCTGCCAGCTTTGACCCGACAACACGTTTGAGGGCGGCACGGCTCACCTTGATTTCCAGTGCAAGTCCGAAGATCTCGAGAATGTCTTTATCTGTTTCATAACCGATTGCACGGAGGAGCGTAGTGACCGGCAGTTTTTTCTTGCGGTCGATATACGCGTACATCACGTTATTGATATCGGTCGTAAATTCAATCCATGACCCTTTGAAAGGGATGATCCTTGCAGAGTACAGCTGAACTCCATTGGCATGGTAGCTGGTACTGAAAAACACTCCCGGGGAACGGTGCAGCTGTGAAACCACAACACGTTCGGCACCATTTACAATAAAAGTGCCCCTTGGTGTCATATAAGGGATCATTCCAAGGTAAACATCCTGGATAATCGTTTCGAAATCTTCATGTTCAGGGTCGGTACAGTAGAGCTTTAGTTTTGCCTTTAACGGCACGCTGTATGTCAGCCCGCGCTCTATACATTCTTCAATGGAGTACCTGGGAGGATCGATAAAGTAGTCGAGGAACTCCAGCACGAAATTGTTGCGTGCATCAGAGATCGGGAAATTCTCGGAAAATACTTTGAATAGCCCCTCATTAACCCTGTTTTCAGGGTTAGTCTCCAGCTGAAAAAAGTCCTGGAACGACTTGACTTGAAGATCGAGGAAATCAGGATATTCGGCCTGGATCTTGGTTTTCCCGAAGCGAATTCTTTCGATTTTTTTTGAAGCCAAGGTGTCTTGTTTTTACGTTCGCCCGTGGAGGCGAACAGGTTAGAAATTAATATTAAATTCCATCGAACATAAATAAGTAAAGACCTCCCTGTATAAAACCGGGAGATCTATACTTATTATGAAAAATTCGAAAGTACCGTCTTACTTAATTTCAACCTCTGCACCTGCCTCCTGTCATTGTGTCTGTCATGCATTTGCTTCATCCCTGGAAACACCTTC
>CAIJYT010000203.1 GCA_903824935.1 uncultured Bacteroidales bacterium
CCAATACAATGCCAATCCATTTCCAGCCAAATTCCGGATTGAACCTTGAACACCGGGAACCATACCTGAAAAACCGCAGCTCCCTCATCCGCCAGATGAAATATTCTTTAAAAATGGAAGTCTCTGGGAAGAGATCCTGGCGCTGGATACCCTGCCCGATATCATCGAAAACTACTTGCACCTTTCCAGGGAGGTTGATAAATCGTGGGACCCATACAAGGACGAGGTGGTGGAGAAACCAAAGGAACTGCTCATCTTCCCGCGTTACCACCAGCTTGCTAGCGTGCGGAAGATCAGGGACCAGGTGAGGGTGGAGGGAACGGGGCATCATTACCTGATCCAGCATACTACCGGCTCGGGGAAATCGTACGAGATCGGCTGGCTGTCGCACCTGCTCACTTCGCTGATTCTCATCCGCAGACCATAGAACAAAAGGTAAAGATCATCCTTCAGCAGTTTGTGGGTAAGACTTCCCGCACGATCAATGGTAAGGGAAGGACGATGGTGGTGGTACGATCGAGGTTAAACCCCTAACAGTTTTATATGACACATTTTCTTCTAAACATAAGATAACTTATAAGACTGATTTTTTTATCAAGACAACCCCAAATAAAGTAATAGCTTGTAAGGTTTGGTTGAGAGGCCGACCCTATTGACCACCCTGTGCCGATTTTAAAGGATCACCGTAACCACCGTGTTAGTCTGATAATAATTTAATTTAAATGTTCAATTTACGTCGGACTTGGGTAATTAATGTAGCCAGTCTACCCATAATCTGAAACAATCGTTGATTTCCAATTCAATTAATTATATTTAGTCCAAATAAAAATATATACCTTTGCAATGATTATGTACGAACAAATCATTAAATGATAGTCAAAGCCCCGGGGCCAGGTAACACGAATCAGACCAGTTCTTTTTCAACTTTCCTTTCCAATTTTAAAACGAGATTAGCAGATATATTTCAAAACCATGAGAACATCGAACACCTGAGTATCCAACGTGGGATACCTCCCATTATACTCAACGATATCATGGCAACCAATCCGTTGTCGGTCGGTATTCCAACACAGTATGGGGGTCGGGGTGGCCACATACAAGAGTGTCTTTCACTAATGGAAGCAACGTCTCATGAATCCCTGGCACTATCACTCACCTTCGGAATCAATATCGCTTTGTTCCTTCAGCCCTTTTCAAAATACGGCGATGAAAGCTTAAAAACTGCCGTGTTTTCGGATTTTCTTAAAGAGCATAAGATGGGTGGACTTATGATTACTGAACCCAACCATGGCAGTGATGCTTTACACATGCAAACAAACTATAGTCGTGAAGGGGAATTTTTTCATATCAACGGAATCAAACATTGGGCAGGTCTTACCGGATCTGCCGATTACTGGCTGCTGGCAGCACGTCAGAAAACATCCCAGACAAACCTGGCCAGGGATATTGACTTTTTCCTTTGCGATATAAAAAGTCCGGGCCAGCAGATCGTGGTAGAAGAAAAATTCAACAATCTTGGGCTATACAATATTCCTTATGGAAGAAACCGCCTGGATGTCAGAGTACCCATTGCCCATCGTTTGCAACCGCATACCACAGGGTTGAAACTGATGCTTGACCTGCTGCATCATAGCCGGATGATGATGCCAGGCATTGGATTAGGCTTCATCCAGCGAAATTTACAGGAGGCCATAAGGCATTCTAAGGAACGTAAGGTCGGGGGAAAGTTGCTGTTCGATTTTGATCAGGTCCAGGCACGCATAGCAAATATCCAGGCAGCTTATACCATCTTATCAGCCATGTGCATATATAGCAGCCGGGAGGCCACCACTGAGGCCGACCTCTCATCATATGGCCTCGAGGCCAATATAATAAAGACTGTTGTATCTGACCTAATGCATGAATCGGCACAATCACTTCTTCAGCTCACCGGTGCCAAAGGGTATAAGCTTGATCATATTGCGGGACGGGGGACTGTCGACAGCCGACCGTTCCAGATCTTTGAAGGATCAAATGACATTCTCTATTTCCAAATCACCGAAAGTGTGATCAAATCGATGAGACATAAACAAGAAAAGAATCTTTTCAACTTTTTGAAAAAGCACCCGATCTCCCTCCGGGCGGCTGAATATGTGAAGGATATTACCAAATTCGAACCCACAGTAATATTGGCCCAACGTAAACAGATTGAACTGGGACGGGCCATCGCCCGAATTTTTTCTATTGGATTCGTGCTGAACCTGGGCGATCTTGGTTTCAGGAAGGATCTGATTAACGGGGCTATAACTATTCTCCTGCAGGAAATCTGCACCATCATGGAATCGTACCGGTTTGGTGATAGTCCCCTGGTAGTAGAGGACTACAAGGAAAATGGGGAATGGCTGGAATATCTGTCATTATAGAATGCCCTTTACATTCTGCTATAATTGGTTTAATGAGGATAATTGAGCACGAACGCAATTAAAGATGGGTTATTTAGTAAAAGTGGAAAAAACAATGGCTTTGACCAGCTTCCGCCGGCACAATCTGACCAATTCATATTATTGATTGCTAATGAGGTAAAGTGGTCAACAAAAACCGGTGGGAGGTGATCGAAGATTCGTTTTATCCAGGTTGTCACAAATTTTATTAGTCAGTGAATTCATTTCCCGGCTATTAATTGCTCTTCACAAGCAAGTAATACGGGTATACCGAATGGTTTTCCCAGGCCTGGAAATGGACGGTATCCTGGGGGAAGACTTTGTAGTATTCAGCATCAGGGTACAGGGGAACGAGGTCACCGCAGCGCTCGAAATCGAACGTTTGCAGTAAGGCGGGCTCGACATATCCGGGCATTGCCTTAATTACCCTCGGGTACACGTTTTCATGGATGATGGTCAGTATTTGTTTGATTATCTCCGGTCCTGCGGCTAAAAACTGCTTGTAGCTGCCATCGAATTTCGGTCCGGCCGGGTAATTGATACTGGCAAGAAATCCTTTCATGTCAAAAAACGGGCTGATCTTTGGGAAATCAACTGCGGTCTGAAATGTAATACCTATGCAGGGAACCCAGTCCAGCACGTTGTTTGCCGACATCGCCCATCCGCCGGTATTGATTTTCTGATAATCATAGGCATATTGGAGGTTGCCGGTCTTTGGCGCCGCAATTAAATATGTTTTTAATCTGAAGTCGGATGGCAGTTTGCCATCTTTCTGCAGATAACGGATGTATGATGTGGCGAGAAACCCTATGCCGCTTCCCTGGCTGTGGCCGAGAAGAATGAAATCACGAACGCCTTTGCCATACTGCTCCCTGATCTGGCTTACGAGTTCATCGGAGATATGCGCAAGACCAAGCAGCATTCCAAGATGCACTGCCGCACCTTGCAGTTCGGCTAATTTATACTCAAAGGTTTTAGTGTCTGATAATTTGATCTTACCAACTGCAGGCACCATCGGGCTGTAAAATGCAGCGGTAAAACTCAGTCCTCCCGGGTCCACGATGGATCCCCTGATGGCGATCACTGCCTTGTTGTCGCTGGTATTCCATACATCAAAGCGGTTCATCAGCGGGGAAACTTTTGAGCGGAAAACCTGTTTGATCCCCGCCGGTGCGGGGGTTTTAAAACCGCCAATATCGGCTGAGTCATAGGCGCGTTCCATCACAGGGAGCAAGGAAGTAAGCTCGGCTTTGTCATACCCGGGTACCAGGACTGCGGATTCCTTAGTCTGATTGCATCCGGCAAATGAAAGGCATATTGCTGTTGCTGTAATATATAATGATAATGATCTCATAATGCATGGATTGTCAAACCCAAAGGTATGGAACTTCCTGCCTGCCCGACAATGATCTTACAAGGGAATTTAATGACGGATGAATTACGGGCCTGGGAAGAAATAGTGATAAGGGCAGTAGTGAGGGTATCATGCACCCTGTTTCACTACCTTTGTCCTGCTCAATTTCACAACATGATCCGCAGACTTCAGCAACTCGAAAAAGCCGCAAGCGCCCTGGAACCTGCGGCTGGCAAACGAAAGAAAACCAGGGATAAGGTCATTGCATACGGGGAGGATTTATTATTCGGCCCTGGGTGATTACCTGGCCGATGTGACGAACCGCCTGGCGGCCTTGTTTTTCGGCTCTCCCGGCGCCGTGCGTATGGAAAACATGATGATCTCCTGGCTTGCGGGTATCCTGGGGTTTCCGGCTTCTGCAGCAGGCAATCTCACTTCGGGCGGCAGCATCGCCAACCTTATCGCTGTGGTAACGGCAAGGGATGCGAAAGGAATAGATTCAACAAAGGTCCCGGTATCAGTGATCTATCTTACGCAGCAGACACATCATTCGGTGCAAAAGGCGACCCGTATTGCGGGGCTCAGTGAATGCATTCTGCGGTATGTGCCTATGGATTCGCAATACAGGATGAATGCCGGCGAACTGGAATCTGCCATCCGTAGTGACAAGCAAAATGGACTTAATCCTTTCCTGGTCGTTGCTTCGGCGGGGACTACCGATACGGGGGCCGTAGATCCCCTGGGAAAGATAGGGGAAATAGCCGCAGCCGAGGGTTTGTGGTTTCATGCGGATGCGGCTTACGGTGGTTTTTTTATCCTCACCGAGGAAGGAAAAATCAAACTGGCGGGGATAGAAAAAGCCGATTCGGTTAGCATAGATCCGCATAAGGGAATGTTCCTGCCTTATGGACTGGGAGCCGTGGTCGTGAAGGACATGAACAGCCTGAGGAATTCGCATTATTACCTGGCTTCCTATCTGCAGGATGCCCAGGGGACTAACGAGGAAATTTCTCCCTCGGACCTCTCGCCCGAACTTACCAAGCATTTCAGGGGACTGAGGATGTGGCTGCCGTTGAAACTGCTCGGGACTAAGCCATTCGGCGCGGCACTTGAGGAAAAACTCCTGCTTGCAAAATACTTCTACCGGGAGATCGGTAAACTGGGCTTCGAAACCGGCTGCGAACCGGATCTGTCGGTGGTGACCTACCGCTGGATCCCGAAAACCGGCAATGCCGATGAGTTCAATAAACGCCTTGCCGAAGAAGTGGTGAAGGACGGGAGGGTATTCATTTCCTCCACGGTCCTCGATGGAAAGGTGACACTGAGGCTCGCCATTCTTTCATTCAGGACCCACCTGAAAACGGTTCGGCTCACGCTGGAGATCCTCAGGGAAAAAGTGGAGTTGCTGGAAGGGTAAGATTGAAATACCGGAAACGATTACCACCTTGTACCGATTAATCATGTCCCGCCTACTCGACAATGATCTTTTTTGTCGTGCAGAAAAGCTGTTGCTTCCCTTGCTCAAGAGCGGATAACAACAATGTCACCTCTTAGAAATCTTTCCATGCTTCGTCCTCCTCGGGTCTTAACCAGTCCTTGCCCAAAGATGATTCACTTGCTTGCATGCAGAATGAAAGATCATCTTTGTTCTTGCCTGGTTTCTTTAACCGGAGGAATTCCATATGATCTTTCCATGGTTTATTTCGAGCCAATTCCGGATTGAACCTTGCACTGGGATCCCTATCTGAAAAACCGCCGCTCCCTCATCCCCTTACACGTGTTTTCACGTACATACGCGATTTTCTATCATTATAAGTTGTAAATTTCAGCAAATCTTTCGCCGTTGGTTCAATTCTGAAAAATTTAAGATTGGAAAAAGATTTCATTTTCAGGCAAATAGCTTATATCTTAGACATATTCATTTATTTCCGGTGATTTACGGCACAAACTTTGCATTTATAGACTATCCAATGCATCAACCCAGACCAGGATCAGAATACACAATTCTAAAATCTATGTAAAACCAGGTGTTTGACTTACCTGCCAGGGATCCGAAAAACCGTAACTTGCAATCAAAGAATAAAAAGCATTGCCTGCTAAATCTAAAACATATGAGAACACATTTACACACATGGTATCAATTACTGGTATCGGGGATTATTATTGCGCTCTGCAGCCTTATGATTTCATCGGGCCTGAAAGCCCAGGAAACGGACTGGAGACAGGAAATCAAAAAGAAAAATCCACAAAACTTTTTCGAAATTCAACAGGCATTTAATGATTATTGGAAAGATAAGACACCACAAAAGGGAACGGGAGTAAAGCCATTCCAGCGCTGGTTGTGGTATTGGGAAAGCAGGGTTGACAAACAGGGCAATTTCCCGCCTGCAAGCATCACCTGGAACGAATGGGCAAAATATGAAGCGTCGCAGGATCTTAAAACTTCTTACGTTTCGTCGGGGAACTGGGCATATGCCGGGCCCGACAGCGCAAACGGAGGGTATTACGGTATGGGACGGGTCAACTGTATTGTTTTTCATCCTACCAATAAAGACATCTTCTGGATTGGCACTGCTGCCGGTGGTGTATGGCAAACCGTCGATTTCGGAAAAACCTGGACCACTACCTACGGCAATCAGCCCGTTCTGGGTGTAAGCGATATGGTGGCCAGTAACACCAACCCTGTTGTACTGTATGTTGCAACCGGTGATGGAGACAGAGGCTCAGGATGTGATGTGAACAATACCATTAAAGGGGATACCAAAAGCATAGGTGTGCTTAAATCTGAGGACGGAGGCCAGAACTGGAAAGCAACCGGGCTGAATTTCCTGGTTTCGGAACAGAAGCTGATCGGCAGGATCGTAATGAATTCCTTAAATTCCAAAACCCTGCTCGTTGCAGCCTCTGATGGGATTTATAAAACTACCGACGGCGGAAGCAGCTGGATAAATAAGAAGCCCGGATTCAATTTTCTGGATATTATATACAAACCGGGTGACACACTGAGCTTGTATGCAGCTACTTATGATCCAACAGAGAGTGGTTCTGCCCAGGTGTACAACTCCCGGGATGGAGGTGAAACATGGGATGTTAAAACTACTTTTTCAAAAGTTCTGAGAATTGGTCTTGCAGTTTCAAACGCCGCTCCCAACAGGGTTGAGGCGGCCTGTGTCAATAAAAAGGAAGGTCTCCAGGGCCTGTATCGTTCTGATTATTCAGGGGATAGCTTCATTCCGTATTACTTAGTCGATACCAATTGCACAAAAAATCTGCTGAACAGTAGGATGATACCCGATAGTACCTGTAAAGGGCAGGGGGAATATGACCTTGCATTCGCAATCAATCCGTCGAATGCATCAGAGATATACCTGGGGGGTGTGAATACATGGAAATCAATTACTGCAGGCCAAACATGGAACCTGGCGAATTACTGGACAGACTATAAAAATCCTTCAATTCCAGTCGTTCATGCCGACAAGCATTATCTCAAATATCATCCCCTGGTTCCGGGTTGCCTGTTTGAAGCCAATGATGGAGGGCTGTATTATACCACTAACGGTGGGTCAAAATGGAATGAAATAACCAAGGGGCTTCCCATTTCCCAGATTTACAGGATAGGAGTAAGTCAGTCGACCTCAAGCCAGGTTATATGCGGATTGCAGGATAACGGGAGCCGTGAGAAATATTCAAACGGATGGGGTGAAGTAAGCGGAGGAGACGGAATGGAATGTATTATAGATTATTCAAATAATAAAATACAGTATTGTACTTATACTTATGGGGAGATATACCGAAGTTTGACAGGATCCTGGGAAACTTATGATACCATTTCCAAGAACATCCCGGGCGGGCAACAGGAAGGCGCCTGGGTAACTCCTTATGTTCTGAACCCGAAAAATTCCAAGTCAATTTACGCCGGGTATTATAAGGTATATAAGAGTATGAACCGTGGAAACAGCTGGGCTTCGATTTCCGACAGTATCCAAAGAAAAAATACGATCAGAAGCATAGCTGTTGCACCATCCGACAGCAATTCGATCTACGTGGCAACCTTCACAAAGATAGTCCATTCAAAAAATGGGGGACAGAGCTGGGACACGATTACCGCAGGTTTGCCTTCAGGAACCTATATCACTTTCATAGCGGTTAATCCGGCCAATGCTGACAATGTGTATGTATCATTGTCGCCATACATTGCAGGACAGAAAGTCTATAAATCAACGAATGCCGGCCAGAACTGGACCAATATATCGGGAACCCTTCCAAATCTTCCTGTAAACTGTATCATCTATGAAAAGGGAAGCAATGAGGGCTTGTATGTTGGGATGGATGTTGGAGTGTTTTATAAAAATGCAAACCTGCCCGACTGGATTCCGTTCAATACCGGGCTTCCCAATGTGATGGTAACCGATCTCGAAATCTATGATGCTGGCAAAACCCTTTATGCCGGGACCTTTGGCAGGGGCTTATGGCAGTCGGATGTATATCATCCTGCAGGCATAGCCGAACAGCAACCCTCGGGATTGCGTCTGTATCCCAATCCCTCAAATGGAAACTTCACGCTTGAATTTATCAGGCCTGATCAAAATAAGATCGTTTCACTTGAGATCTTCTCCATCGACGGCAGGCAGGTCTGGCGCAGGGATAACCTTTCCACCGGGCAGTACCAGGTCAGTGTACCTCAGCTGAATTCGGGAGTATACCAGATGAAAGTGATTCTTTCAGATAAGACAGTTACGAACTTCAAAATGATCATCAGCCATTAATCTATTAAGTGTCAAGGGGGTGAAATATCGGTTGATATTTCACCCCCTTGACTTTTTATCCCGGGCAGGGATTCCTCATTTTTTATCCAGGAATGTAACGCTTCCGGTGTCAAGGTTATAATAGGCGCCCACGACAACCACCTCGCCGCTTTGGACCAGGTGTTTCAGCACAGGTTCAGAAGTTTGGAGGGCAACGACCTCGTTCCTGACGTTGGCGATGCAGGTGGCTTCGGCATCCTGTCCTATGGTGGCTTTTACCGCCGGTTGCAGGGAAGCTACGATCGATTTGATATGGCCTTCAGCCGCAGCAGTATCTCGGGCAGCGGCAATAGCGCCGCAACGCTGATGCCCAAGCACCACGATCAGTGATACATGAAGATGTTCGGCGGCATATTCAATGCTTCCTGTCGTATGATCATCAAGGATATTACCTGCTTCCCTCGCGACGAACAGATCACCCAGTCCCTGGTCAAAAAGAACCTCAGGACTTGTCCGCGAATCAGCACAACCCAGTATAACTGCAAACGGGTGCTGGCTATTGGCAAGTTCCTTGCGCCGGGCTTCATTCTGACGGGGATGCAGGGTTTTACCTGAAACGAACCTCGCATTGCCTTCGGCAAGTAACCTCTTCGCTTCAGCTGGTTTGATTAAGGTAGAATGCTGGTCCTGCCCTGAAACAAGGTTGAAGCTGCCGAAACAGCTTGCAAGAAAGCAGGCAATGATAATAGGGATATGACTTTTTATTGTTTTCATGGTTTTTTGTTTTTAGCCTGAACACACAGGCAATATTGATTATTGATTGCCTGCTTTAATTGAATCCTGAATTAGCAGGATGACAAAAGTATCTGCAAAAAGCATCACTTTTCATGTTTTTTATTGCAAGGGTTGCAAAAAAAACGGATCTGAACATATTTGATCCGCAGATTATGCAAAACGGATGAGATTTCCCGTGAATTTCCAGGCGTGGTTTGTAGGTTTCAATAATCCTTTAAGCTTCATCGCATTCGTCAATTTCATGAACGGACCTGTTCAGGGTACCTTTAATCGGTCTTAGTCACGTCATTGATAAACCGGAAGTATATGAAAAAATCAACCATCTTTCCGATCATCCTTTTCCTGGTGATCGCTGCCTGTGAGAGGTCACAGTTTGCAGTAACAACGAGGCATTCAAAAAACGGCAGGGTGACTTATGCAAACCATTACCGCAACGAACCATCCCAGTGGGCGAAAGTTAAAATGCATAACAGCGTGGTCAGGCATTCTGAGGCACTAAACACCCCGCCGGCTGCTGTCCAACAGGAGAAACTTAGTCTTTCCGGATCTGAAATCACCAGGATCAGCGCAGGATCAGCATATGGCCAGGGCAGTCTGCTTGCATCGAATTCAAAGGATCCACTTATCCTTTCAGTAAATGAAACCCGCCTGATTTCAGGTGATAAACAGTTCGATACAGATAAGAACCTTTATACTTCCGAAAAGTCCAGGGATAATCCTGATACTGTAATAAAGAAAATCCCGGAACAGGAAAAAACTTCGAATATTTCAGGGAAGCAAATAATTAAATTTAAGGACGGTCATATCATAATCGGCAAAATCGTATCTCAGACTTCCGATACTTTAAAATTCATGCAGTCAGCATTGGAGGATACTGTTAGTAAAGCGCCAATGTCAAAAGTTGAAACGATATTACCCGACACCAGGAAGATTGAACCCCTGGGGATCATATCCCTGGTATGTTCCCTCCTGGCATTCCTGCCCTTTCTCCTGGGATTGATTCCCGTTTTTGGTATTCCGCTTGCGGTTATCGGGATAGTTTTGGGGATAATAAGCATTAAAAGGATCAAGCGTCATCTTGCACAATATAAAGGGAAGGGTTTTGGTCAGGCCGGTCTCGTTGTTGGTGTTGCCGCAATGGTTTTGATCATTATTCTTCTGATAAGCATGGTTGCTTCTTCCTTTAGCAGTTGCTCAAGTATGACACTTGATGTATGATTGAAATTAAACCGATTCAAAATCAGCGAATTAAAAATTATTATTATGAAGAATTGGATTATTTTTTTAACGGGTTTATTCCTGGTGAACTCAGCCTGCCAGCGGTCGCAGTTCGCTGTAACAACCAGGACATCGAATAACGGCAGGGTGACTTATGCAAACCACTACCTCAACGAAGCATCCCAATGGGCGAAGGTTAAAACTCATAAAAGCTTTGTCAAACCAGTTGCGGCACAAACCCCTCCGGCTTCAGAAAGACCGGAGGCTATCAGTCATTCGGGATCTGAAATCACCAGGATCAGCCCTGTGTCAGCTTACGGCACGGGCAGCCTGCTCGCATCAAACTCAAAAGACCCTGTCATCCTCGTTGTAAACAGGAATCATATCATTCCATATAATGAAATGATCGTCTCATTAAAAAAGAAAGTTGGGTATAAACCCGTTGATAGTTCCCGGGACACCACTGGCAGAGGTAAAATTATAATTGATACTCTTACAAAGGCCCCCATGGTGATCAGGTACAAGGGAGGGAGAGAGGATACTGCCCTGATTATTTCAAGGTCAGGCGACACATTAAGGTATCAGCTGATCACTGAAGAGGGCGTTTTGCGGACTGTTACCATGGACAAGGTCGAAACAATTGTTCCTGCTCCGCTTCCTCCTGCCAAATCCGATTCAACCACAGCCATGCCGGGCAACAACCGAAAAACCGAACCAGCGGGAATAGTTGCCCTGGTATTCTCTTTCCTGGGCCTTGTGCCTGTTTTCGGGATACCCTTTGCCCTTATCTCTATCATATTGGCAACAGTAAGCCTTGGAAAAATCAGGCGCAATCCTGAAAAATTTTATGGGAAAGGAGTTGCAATTGCCAGTATGGTTATATGGGGTGCAGGATTGATTGTTTACCTGGCACTTATCTTCAGCGGCGCCTTTTCGATGTAATATGGATCTCTGTATGGCCAGAATCCAGTTACAGTTTAGAAAATTGAAATTATCCTGCATCCTGCCATCCAATGTGAAAGCACAAAAAAAGCCGTCCTTTCGGGACGGCCTTTTTTGAATAATTACAAAAAAGCTGTTATTTCTTAGCTTTTTTAGCGGCTGCCTTAGGTGCCTTAGCTGCTTTAGCAGGCTTGATAAGGTGCTTCTTAACTGAATCCTGATGAGCAATCGAGTCAGCTACTTTTTTCTGAGCGGCCTGAACCTTGGCGATTGAATCAGCAATTTTCTGCTGTTCAGCCTGAACTTTTGCCATAGAATCAGCTACTTTGGTAGAGTCAGCAATCTTTTTTGCTTCGATTTCTTTTGCACTGGGGCCACATGATGTCATGAAAGCTACAGCACCGATAACTAAGATTAATGCAAGTTTTTTCATTTGTTTATTGATTTTTTTAAATTCTGCTGCAAAGATACGTAAATTTTAACATTCATTAACAAATTTTTTATCATTTTTTTTTCATAAAGTTTTAAAATTTTTGATCTGGCGTCACTTCTCAATCATAAAACATTCATTATGAATTGATTACCGCGGATAGGTATTCTCCAGGAACTTTGAGGTTCACTCATAGGAAAATGCTGATCACATATTTAGATATGATTCATTCACTTCTGCATCTCAATCTCCCTTACCATCATTAGCAGATGCGCGGCTGTCCAGCTGAAATTTTCGGCGTTGAGGCCTTTGCCGGTGAGGGGGTGATAGTTTTCGCGAAGGGGGCGGGAGGGGTCAAGCAGGCCTTCGCAATGATTGAAGAGCTTGTTCATGAGCATGAGGGCATCGTCCTTGTAGCCATACCTGCATAAGCCTTTGAGGGCAAAATATGCCTGGTCTATCCAGACGGGCCCTCGCCAGTAGCCTTTTGCCGGGTTGAAGGAGGGATTGTTTGCTGCCACCGTCGGGAATGGCACGAAGGTGTTGAATTCATCTTTATCGAGTAGCCTGTTCCTTATCCTCCTGGCCTGTTCTTTGCTTGCAATGCCTGCCCAGAGCGGGATCCAGCCGTTGGGTTCGGCAACCAGTATGGGTTTTTTTGTTTCCAGGGTGATGTCATAGAAAAAGCCGGTATGCTCGTCCCACATCATAGTCCTGATCATGTTGCCGAGTTTAATGGCTTCGTCGTCGAGGGTTTCGGCCAGGGAAGTTTCGCCCGCAACCTCGGCAAGATGTACCAGGCAATTCTTCTCAACAAACAGGTAGGCATTCAGGTCGGCACTTTCCTGGTCCATGCTCCATGCGTGGGGGCCGTTCTGCAGCATACGGGCATGGTCGAAACGCACAGCATTATCCCACCCGCTTTCCCAGCGGGCGGCCTGCAAACTGCCGTCAACCGAGCCGTACTCGCACAAACCATTGTGGTCATGGTCGCGGTTTCTATACCACCAGCGGTGATATTTCATGAGCCTGGGGAACATCTCCCTCACGAAACAGCTGTCGGAAGTCTGCCTGAAGATCTCTTCCACGGCCCAGGCTGCAAGGGGAGGCTTGGTGTCGCGGTAATTGTTTTCGGTACTGTTGACGAAAATGCAGTCTGCCACCATGCCTGTTGAATCCTGGTAATCGAACATTGCACGGATATTGTTTTCGGCAAGCTCAGGGGCAATCCCTGCAAGGGCATAGGCGTGTTTCCAGCTGTCCCAGGCCCAGAAGCCCGGAAAGCCGGTGTAGGAAGGGAATATGCCTTCATGTTTCAATCCGCTGGCCGGCCCCTGCCTGTTGTTGAGCAGGGTAAAAATGCATTTTGCTGCGAGGATATTCGCAGTTATATCATTTTTGTATGCGGATTTCACTGTGAGTTTCCTCCAGTTTTGGAGGGCTGATGTGTACACCGGCGAATCGGCCCTGAGCTTCCCCGGAAGCGGGTAATCGGCCGTGACCTGCGGCAGTACTGATCCGCCGTAAATAAATAAAAGGCAGAGAAAAAGTTTAACCCCTGAAAGATAGTACGCCCTGGACATATTATCGGACCTCTATGGAAACCGTCAGCGAAGCAGTCCCCGAATCAGGACCGATCAGCAGATCGTAAGTCCCGGGTTCAATATAATAATCCTGCCTGGAGGGATCGAAGATCCTCAGGTCGTTAGCCGCGACCTTAAGAACAATTGTTTCGGTTGAGCCATTCCTGATATTTTTACGCAGGAACCCGCAAAGAGACTTAACCGGACGTTCAAACTTTGAATCTTTTTTCTGGAAATATACCTGGGCCACTTCGTCACCATCGAGAGGGCCTTCATTTTTCACTTTTACATTTATTTTTATTGTGTCTGCGGATGAGTACTTCCCTTTATCCGCAGCAGCTTCCAGGTATTTAAACTTCGAGTAGCTCAGGCCGAACCCGAAAGGATAAAGGGGAGTCCCGGTAAAATACCGGTAAGTGCGCCCTTTCATGGAATATTCGGTGAAGGGGGGAAGTTCATCCACCGAATTATAAAAAGTTACCGGCAAACGGCCGGCCGGGTTGTATTTTCCGAAGAGGACCTCGGCTACGGCTATGCCACCTTTCTGACCAGGATACCATGTTTCAAGGACGGCTTTAACATTTTCAGCACCCCGGCCAAGTGCCAGGGCGCTGCCGTTGGTAAGGACGAGCACTATGGGTTTTTCGATTATTGCCAGTTTCTTCAGGAAGTTGGCCTGGTTTGCCGGAAGATCGAGGCTGGTACGGTCACCTCCGCTGAAACCAGGGATGTTCACATCCATCTCCTCGCCTTCAAGGTAAGGTGAGATCCCACCCACAAATACAATGGCATCGGCCATCCCGGCTATCTGCAGGGCCTGGGCTTCAAGGTCGGTAGCGGAAGGCTGGGGGATGGGTTTGCCCGATTTGTCCTTGGGAGGATAGGAGGCATCTTCGAGCCCGTCGACGCCTTTGGCATACAGTACGTCGATCTTGCTGCCGGCCATGTCCCTGATGCCTTTAAGGATTGTCACGGGATTGGATGGTGTGCCGCAATAATTGCCCAGCAGAACAGTGACCCTGTCGGCATAAGGGCCTATCACCGCTATCTTTTTGATGTTCTTCCCGAATGGCAGGGTGTTCTTTTCATTTTTAAGAAGGATCATGCTTTCTTCGGCGACTTTAAGTGCCAGCTGATCATGAGAAGGAGTGTTGTTTTCGGAAGGCTTTATCCTTGACCATTGAACGAGAGAATCAGGATCGAAAAGCCCGAGCCTGAACCTGGCAGTAAAGAGCCGTTTCACAGATACATCGATTTCCGACTCGCTTATGTATCCTTTTTTGACGGCATTCACAAGGGATGTGTATTCATCGCCGCAGGTGAGGTCGCAGCCTGCCTTGACTCCAAGCACCGAGGCCCTGATGGAATCGGGCTGAAGTTTATGACCGTTGTAGATGTCCCATATCGCCCCGCAGTCGGAGGTCACGTAACCACTGAATCCCCATTTTTTCCTGAGGATCTTGTCAAGCAGCAGGTCGCTGGCAGTACAGGGTTCGTTCCAGAAGCGGTTGTAGGCTCCCATCACGGAGTATGCTTTCCCGCAACGGATCAGGTATTCGAATGCAGGCAGGTAAGTCTCATACAGGTCGCGTTCGCTGCACCATGCATCGAAGCTGTGCCTTGCAGGTTCAGGGCCACTATGGACGGCGTAATGCTTGGCCGTGGCGATCACCTTGAAATACTTTGGATCGTTCCCCTGCAGGCCTTTTACGAATTCAATGCCGATACGGCCGGTAAGGAAAGGATCTTCCCCGTAGGTCTCCTGTCCTCGCCCCCAGCGGGGATCCCTGAAAATATTGATGTTGGGCGACCAGAAGGTCAGTCCCTGATAGATGCCGCGTTTGCCCTGGGAGGAACATTCGTAGTATTTCGCCCTGGCTTCGGTTGAGATCACATCGGCTTCCTTATAGATCAGCTCAGGGTCCCAGGTTGCAGCCATGCCTATGGCCTGGGGGAAGACTGTGGCAATGCCGTTCCTTGCAACCCCGTGCAGGCATTCGCTCCACCAGTTGTAAGCGGGGATGCCCAGCCTGCTGATGGCCGGGGCATTATTCTGCATCTGCATCACCTTTTCCTTCAGGCTCATCCTCGACACCAGGTCGCTGACGCGTTCTTCAACAGAAAGTTTTGGGTTGGTATATTTTACAATGCCTGAATTATCCTGGGCACTTGCATTTCCTGCGCATAAAAAAAGGATGAACATGCTGATTGTCATCCCAAGGCGGTTGACTGGAACGATCATGGTCGTAATTTTGAAACAGACCAAAGATACGAAGAACCGTGACTCGTGAACCGTGACTCGTGAACCGTGAACCGTGAACCGTGAATCGTGAACCGTTCACCAGTCACGAGTCACCAGTCACCAGTCACGCCTTCTTTTCAGAGCGCTTGCGTTCGATCTCGTCGAGAATGATCTTGCGGATCCTGATCGATTTGGGGGTTACCTCGGTGTATTCGTCGCCCTGTATGTATTCCATGGCCTCCTCGAGCGAGAACTTGATAGGCGGGTATATTACAGCTTTGTCATCGGAGCCGGTTGCCCTCATATTGGAAAGCTTCTTTGTCTTGATCACATTGATGAGGATGTCGTTTCCGCGGGTATGTTCTCCTATCACCTGTCCGGCATAAATCTGTTCCCCGGGAGAGATGAAGAACTTTCCCCTGTCCTGTAACTTGTCGATGGAATAGGTAATGGCTTCGCCTGTTTCCATCGCGATGAGAGAACCGTTGGTACGTCCAAGCATGTCACCTTTCCAGGGTTCAAAACCTTTTAAACGGTGGCCAATGATAGCTTCACCCTCAGTGGCTGTAAGGATAGGGTTGCGGATGCCGATGAGACCCCTTGCCGGGATATTGAATTCGACGGTAATACGGTCACGTTTCGGTTCAATGTTGACGATCTCGCCTCTGCGTTTGGTAACAATCTCGATGACTTTGCCCGAAAATGATTCAGGGACCTGGATCTTGAGGTTTTCGATAGGTTCATTCAATACCCCGTCTATCATCCTTGTGATCACTTTTGGTTGCCCCATCTGGAATTCGTAACCTTCGCGTCTCATGGTCTCGACCAGGATGGCAAGGTGGAGTATCCCTCTTCCAAATACATTAAACGTATCGGGGGAAGCGGTTTCTTCAACTCTTAATGCGAGATTTTTTTCTGTTTCATGGAACAAACGGTCCCTTAAGTGGCGGGAAGTGACATAAGTTCCTTCTTTTCCTGCAAACGGGGAGTTGTTGATGGTAAACACCATGCTCATGGTAGGTTCATCCACGCTTATCCTTTTTAGGCCTTCAGGGTTTTCGGCATCGGCAATGGTGTCGCCTATATCGAAATTCTCGGGGCCGAGAATCGCGCAGATCTCGCCGGCGCTGACTTCGTATTTCACCTTTTCCTTGCTGAGTCCTTCAAAAAGGTATAATTCCTTGACCACCGATTTGAGTATGGTCCCGTCATTTTTCACGAGAGATACACTGTCGCCCGCCTTGACGGAGCCCCTGGAGATCCGGCCTACTGCAATCCGGCCGACATATGAAGAATAATCCAAAGAGCTTATCTGCAGCTGCAGGGTGCCGGGTGCTGTAGCGGGTGGAGGGATATGGCTGATGATAGTATCAAGCAAAAATGAAATATCGGTCGTAGGCTTTCTCCAGTCGGCGCTCATCCATCCCTGTTTGGAAGAACCATAGACAGTCGGGAAGTTGAGCTGGGCTTCAGTGGCATCCAGGCTGAACATCAGTTCAAACACAGCTTCATGAACTTCGTCGGGAGAACAGTTGGGTTTGTCGACCTTGTTGATCACAACGATGGGGATCTTGCCAAGCTCGAGTGCTTTGTCGAGAACGAACCTGGTCTGGGGCATAGGGCCTTCAAAGGCATCGACAAGCAGTAAAACACCGTCGGCCATGTTGAGGACACGTTCAACCTCCCCTCCGAAATCGGAGTGGCCCGGGGTGTCGATGATGTTGATCTTTACACCTTTATATCTTACCGATACGTTCTTTGATAAGATGGTTATTCCTCTTTCCCTTTCCAGGTCGTTGGAATCAAGGATGAGGTCACCCATCTGCTGGTTGGCCCTGAAAAGGTGAACCTGGTAGAGGATGCGGTCGACAAGGGTGGTTTTACCATGGTCGACATGGGCAATGATTGCAATATTTCTTATATCTTTCATAATCACTTGGGTAATATCATCCACAGACGATAAAAAACAATCCCGGCTAAGAATGACAAACCATCCTTGCGGGATCAGGATACTGGTTTTAAGTTTGGGGGTGCAAAGATACAAAAAAATCGTGAACCGTGAACCGTGAACCGTGAATGGTTAAAATTCACAATGTTAAGCAGGGAAATGATGTTATTAAAAAAGTAATTCCCTGTATTAATAGTTGATCCAATTTCTTTTATATTTACGGGTCAGATATAATAGTTTCCTAACAACCTGTTTGCGGATATGGCGAAACCTTTAAAAGTGTTGTTTATTGAGGACCAGGCCGAAGACTGTGAAATGCTGGTTTATGAGCTGAAGAATGCAGGGTATGATCTCAGGTGGAAACGGGTAGATACCATGCCTGCATTGGCAGAGACTCTTGAGAAGGACAGCTGGGACCTTATCCTCTCTGATTATGCAATGCCTGATTTCAGCGGGCTGGTAGCTCTCGGGGTGTTCAAAAAGACGGAACTTGAAATTCCTTTTATTTTCGTTTCCGGGGTGATGGGGGAAAGCACCGCTGTGAAAGCAATGAAAATGGGAGCCAGCGATTATGTAATGAAAGGCAATCTCAAGCGCCTTGTCCCCGCTGTTGAAAGGGAGTTAAGGGACTATGCCATCCGCAGTAAGGAAAAGAAGGCAGAGAAAGCCCTGGTCGAAAGCAACAGGAGGTGGAAGGAGCTCTTTGAAAATATCCGCGATGGCTGGGTAGCTACAGAACTTGACGGAAGATTCACCGAATGCAACAAGGCATTTGAACTGATGCTGGGTTACAGCGTCGGCGAATTAAAGAATCTGACCTATGAACGGATCACTCCTGAAAAATGGCATGAGTCGGAACAGGAAATTGTAAGGAATAAAATTCTCAGGCATGGTTATTCGGGGGTTTATGAAAAGGAATATATACGCAGTGACGGGATGGTCTTTCCGGTTGAACTCAGCTCCTATCTGAGAAAGGATGAGAAAGGCAGTCCCATTGGTTTTTGGGCTATAGTGAGGGATATCACCCAGAGGAAGAAAATGGAGAATGCCTTGCGGGAATCAGTTGAAAAGGCTGAGGCTGTAAGCCATCTTAAGTCAAGCCTGCTGCTTAATATCAGCCATGAGTTAAGGACTCCTATGAACGGGATACTGGGTTTTGCCGCGTTCCTGAAAGAGAGGCAAACCGATTCTGAGAATATTGAAATGGCCGATTATATTGTCTCATCGGGTAAGAGGCTGATGGCTACTCTGAATTCCATCCTTGACCTGGCAGCGCTTGAATCGGACCGTACGCTGCTCGAAATGACCGATATCAACCTTTCTGCTGTGATCAATGAACTGATCCTGAATTTCCAGGACCTGGCACGAAAAAAGAACATAAGCCTGGTTCCATGTGAGGAAAATGATTTACACCTGGCCCTGGATCTCAGCTTACTGAGCAATATCATTCATCACCTCTTCGATAATGCCCTGAAATTTACCAGTTCGGGAAGTGTTTCCGCAACAGTTGAAAAAGTACTTTATAAAGGGAAGGAATTCGCGGCGATCAGGATCAACGATACGGGTATAGGGATAACGGAGTCTCATCTGAAACTAATTTTTGAACCGTTCAGGCAGGCAAGCGAAGGACTTGGACGTAAATTTGAAGGCAGCGGCCTTGGGCTGACTTTATGCAAACAATTTACCGAGTTAATGGATGGTGAAATTGATGTGGAAAGCAAACCGGGTGAGGGGTCAAGTTTTATTTTGAGGTTCCCCCTGCCTGTAATGCATCCGAAGTCAATTGGCGGGAAGTCTGCTGAATCAGCCGGCCGGACGACCTGGCCTGAGGAAATGCCTTATGTGCTTATTGTTGAAGACAACCCTCTCAATAGTGATCTCACTGCCCGTTTTATTGAAGATGTGGCACATGTTGACAAGGCAGCCGATGGTTACGAGGCTCTTAAATTTGCAATGACACGTGTTTATGATGCGGTGCTGATGGATATCCACCTGAGTTCGGAAATGGACGGGCTGGTGGTCACTGAGGAACTGCGTAAAATGGCAGGTTATGCCGCTATCCCTATTATTGCGATTACAGGTTATTCAACAGCAAAGGAAAAGGAACACATATTATCGGCCGGGCTGACCCACTACATAGCCAAGCCTTTCGATAAGGAGTCGCTGCGCAACCTGCTAAGGACTGCCCTGGCTGAGACCCAAATCCAGAATATACCATTGAGCAGGATTACCGATCCCGAAATAAGCAGGAATAAGCCATTAAGCTGAGAGGAAGGGGATAAAGCCGAAGGCAGCATGCCTGCCATGGCTGCCAGCAGGCCAAGGGCGATCCCTGCTGCCATTATCAGGATATATTCACAGATAATCAGCCTGAAAATAAGGCTGCGGCTAAAACCAAGAGCAGAATATACTGCCAGTTCGTTTTTTCGTTCAAGCATATTCCTCAGCAGAACCAGTCCCAGTCCAATCGTCCCCAGCAGGACTCCCAGTCCTCCGAGCAGTGTGAACACCGAGAGATAAGTATTTTCCACTGCATTGAAAGCAGCAAGCCTGGCCGAGGAAGGGGTAACTGTCATGCCATAATCCCTGAACACCGACTCAAGGGTTGAGGAGATGCTGTCTCCGCCGGCTGAGGGGCCTGAAACCAGGAAATTCCTGTACCCTGCAACAGACCTGAAATGGATGCGGAACAGGCTGTCGGATACCAGCAGGTACCCCTGGAACACCGAATTGTCAAGGCCTCCCATAAGTTTCAGCCCGATTTTTTCACCATGGTCGCCGGTATAGAACACTGTATCCCCGGTTCTTTTCTGAAGCCCCCAGGTGATTACGGTCTGGTCGGCAAAAGCCGGAATGATTCCGGGGCCAGGTGGTGTTCGCAGGGCCTGCCATGGATAGTTCCTGTCAACCGCAGGATCAAGCTCAAGAAAGCTGAATACACCCTCGTGCGCAAATGTTTTTACCGGCACGCCCAGGACGGAAGGCAGGGCGGCCTGGTTCAGGTTCAGGCAGCTGGCATCGTCCCCGTCAAGCCTTTGCATTGAGAGAATGCCGGCCCTCCTTAATACAGGGTATTCCTCAAGGCCGTATTCTTTTTTCCCGAAATCAGATGAAGGGTCATAATGCAGTGGAATACCTGATTGGGCCCAGTACCTGAATCCCCCGCTGCCCGAATGCCGGCCTGTTGCTGCAAGAGATGCTTTACGGTTGGCCGAAGTAATGAAGATTGTGAAAACACCCAGCGCCAGGAGCACGATCACAGTCAAGTTGCGGCTCCTGTTCATCCCAGCATTCTTTAATGAGAGAGAGAGCAGGCTTTCTTTTTTGCCGGTTGTGATTTGAGGCTTCCTGCTCAGGATGGAATAAAAAGCAAAAGAACCTCCGGCAAGCATCATGGCCCCGCTTACAAGGGATAAAGAAGAGCCATTCATGCCCTGCGTCAAAACCAGGAATGTTGTCAGTGCAACGGAAGCTGAAATAATAAAGAGGGCAAGCCCGGTACTGATCTCTTTTTTTCTTTTGCGCCATAGGGTTTGGACGGATTGCCTCGCTGAAACCTGGGTCCACACAGGTTTTTTGAGGTTCCTGAGCGTAACGATGAGAATGACCGGGATGACGATGATAGTCCCGGCCAGGCTGCCAAAAATAAAAGTAGCTGGTTTAATATGCATGATAAGGCCGGTAGTCCCCACAGCATCCTGCCAGATCGTATTCAGCCCCAGCAGCAGAAGGCTGTCATAGATAACTCCAAGCAGGGCACCTGCGACACTACCGGCAAGGGCCAGCAACAGTCCTTCGCTGACAAGGATGAGGAGAATGCTTTTTTTACTGAAGCCTACGGCGGATAAGATCCCCGCTTCCTTCATCCGGGACTGGATATGAAGCGAAAACAGCAGTGCAACCAGGAGCAAGGCAGCAAGGATGAGGAAGAAGCTGAGACTCAGGAAAAGGCTGCCGAAATCGGTGGAGTTGGAGGCCGACCGTATTCCCTGGTCATATACGGGAGCGAATGCCAGTCCCTGCACACGGGGACTCAGCCCTTTCAGGATAGCCGGGCCTATGTCAGCGGCTTTATCGGCCGTTACGCTGAACCTCACTGAAGTGAGAGTGCCGAATGGGTTCCCCCAGAGCTTTTGCCCGGTCGGCAATGAAATAAAAGCTTTTGGCGTGCCCCGGTATTGCTTCCAGTAATCCTCGTCTTTCTTCCTGATCTTTTTCATGTCGACAGGGCTTCCCGATTCCCACTTACTGCAACTGCCTGCCTTGCTGATCCCCGGAAAATCCGGCATCAGCGCAGGATCCCAGATCCTGTCCTGCATGGCTCTTACCTCACTGACCACAAAGACCGAACTGTCCTCGCTGAGTTGCCGTCTTTGCCCCATGATGAAATACTTCAGCTGCAACGAATCACCTGTTTTGACACAGAGGTCCTGTGCAAGCCAGCTGTTGATGATGATGCCCCCGGGGCCGGGGTCCGATCCGAGGAAATCCGGCGTAGCCGCGGTGACAAATGAATACGGCGTTGATCTTCCCCTGCACGAGAATGATGACACCATCCAGGTGAGCAAAGGCTGGCTTGCAGGAAATGCCGGCTTCACGGCCGCTTCAGTTTTACTATCGAGGAAGACCCTTCCGGATGTCAGTTCAAAGCCGTTCCCGTTCTTCAGAGGATGAATATCCAGTCCGGCATCAGCTGCCTGCCATGTCATACCCAGGAGGCTGTCGGCCCTGCCGGCGTTCATCGTTTCAGTTCCCGTCATCAGTAAAAGGTTTGCCCTGCCTTTCAGGTCAAGGGCCGACGACATCCCTGCCAGTGAGATGAACACATTAAAAGGGGCCGCCTGGTTGTTCCTCAGGCTGAACCTTCCCATCGTCTCATCATCTGCAATGGCTTTTACAGTAAAGCGCATGGCGGCCGATCCGGGATTTTCCGCGACAAACGGGGCATTCGCGGGAGCAAGCCCCTGTCGTGAAAGCCTCAGGAGAAAATAATCTCCGGGCTTAAGTTCCAGCTTTTCGGCGGTATTCCTGCTGATGACTGCCGAATTTACATCAGGACAGGAATCAGCTTTTCCCCAAAGCCGGGGAAACAGTTCATTTATCCCGATGACCTGCACCAGGTTGATTCGTTTATCCTTATCCGGATTTACTGCAATGCCTTCGCACTGCATCGCCTGTACGACCAGGCATCCTGTTTTTTTGGCGAGTTCTCCGGCCAGGTCCCCGCGAAAATACCGGGAGCCTGAACTCATCGCGTACCTGATGTTCCCAAGCCTTGCACCGGCAAAATGCCTGAGGCTGAAATTCACAGAATCGCCAAGCATCAGTGCACCGGTGAGGACGGCTGTGCTTACGGCCGTTCCTGCAAGTATGGCGAGGAAGGCTTTCCTGTAATGCAGGAAATCACGGGTTATCAGGCGTGAGAAATTCATGTTTTATCGATTGGCAGGAGTTTCCCCGAACCCAGTCGGTATACTTTATCCATCATACCTGCCAGTTGAGGAGAATGGGTGACCACGACAAGTGAAATGTGTTCTTCTTTTCTGAGTTCCGACAGCAGTTCTCCAAGCCGGGCGGCAGTTTCAGCGTCCAGGGAACCCGTCGGCTCGTCGGCCAGCAACAGCCTGGGCCTGTTCACAAGCGCCCGTACAACTGCCGCCCTCTGACACTCACCTACCGACAGCCCGGAAGGTTTCGGGTTTATGAGGTCTTTCAGACCTGTTCTTTCAATCAGGACACGGGCCCTTTC
>CAIJYT010000204.1 GCA_903824935.1 uncultured Bacteroidales bacterium
CTGCTTTTTCACATAATAATTCTTTAGCAGCATAATTTGCGTCCAGGTCACCCTGAATTTGCTTGTAGAATTCGTGCCTGCGGTCGTTAATTTTTTCGGTAGCTGTTTTAAAACGATCCCAAACTTCCTCGCGTTTATCCTGGGCAACGGGGCCAACGTCCTTCCACTCTTCGTGAAGTTCCTGCAATCGTTTGAACGACTGCGAAATGGATGATTCGAGCACCAGTTCTTCGGCCTTCTCACACAATTCAATCTTACGTTCCAGGTTTTTACGAAGGTCCAGGTCTTTCAGCTCTTTATTGATCTTGACCTTATCGAAAAACTTCTCGATAAGGAAATGGTAATTCTGCCAAAGGCCCTGTGCTTCGGCTTTGGGAACCATCCCTATGCCTTTCCAGGTCTCTTGCAGAGTCTTGAATTCGTCGTAGGTTTTCTTCAGTGTTTCTTCAGAATTGATCAACACTTTCAACTCATCCAGGATCTTCTTTTTTGCTTCCAGGTTCTGAACTTTTATCTTCTCCTGGTCTTCCGTAAAACGGAATTTGTTGTGTTTATATATGCCAAAAGCTGCTTTGAAACGGTCTTCCAACGGGTCAACAATCTCAAAATTTTCAGCCTCTTCGCTGGCAGCCGCATTCTGGTACATCTCCTGCCTTTCCTTATTTGCGAGGGCCAGGTATGCCACCTTGATGAGGGCAACCTTTGATTTTATTTCATTAACATCTTCAATCAGCACAGTTTCTTCCAGAAGGGCAACAAGCTGTTCGCGGTTCATCTGGGCATAATCAAGGCCTGCAGATTCAGCGGCAGCAACTTCTGCTTCAATCACTTCGTCAATTGCTTCAGCCTCATCAGGGGTTATTTCCACTAATGAAGTCTCCTGAATTTGAGGCTCCTCTGCAGGAACATCCTGCACGGCAACCGCTTCCAATTCGCTTGCAACTTCTGGCACCGCATCAGCTTCAGTCTGTATTGCGACCTCAGGCTCAGCACTTACTATCGTAGTGGCAGGCATTTCAGCTTCCACGGCCGGTTCCGGCTCAGTAACGACAATCGTTTCAGTTGGTATTTCAGCGTCCACCGATATTTCTACAGGTATAACAACTTCCGCTACGGCTACCTCTTCCGGTAGTGATAAATTTGTCGCTTCCGGCACTTCGCTGGTTTGCTGCAATTCGTCAATTCCGACAGATTCTGCCTCGGCAGGTACTTCAGCTTCAGTCACTTCAACGGCTGAGATTCCGGGTTCGGCTTCTGCAACTACGGTTTCGACTGGTGATGGTGATTCTTCAACTGTGTTTACAGCATTTTCCAGCTGCGAATTCTCCTCCCGGGCGGGCATGCTAGCTTCCTCAGGATTTTGATCTGGATGTTTGGTAGATTCCATCTGTTGATGAGTTAGTAATTAAACTATTGATCAGGTTAAAAAAATACCCGCTATTTCAGTGAAACAGCGGTGGTATGTGTGTTTCTCTTTCGAAAAAGGTTGTTTAGCATTGGTTTCCTTGTTGTGCAAGGGACTGCAAATTTAACAAGATTTCGTTATGTAGATCATTTTGTTGAAAATTGATTCGGGTTCACTTCAACAGTCTTTACTCAGACCGCCAGTGTGTCCGGGTTTCAGAATGCGGACCTGTTAAAAATAATATACCCTATATTTACAAAGAATGAGGCAGGGGACCCGTCGTTATATTTATTCCACGAAGCACTCAGCGGGCCAATAGGTGTATTAACAACCACGCTTGCCGACAGTACATAGTGCAGGGAAGGGAATAAGGGACTGATGACCGTTTCGCGCACTCCGCCACTACTGAACTCGTGCATAGGAGCCATCAGGAATCCTTCTGCGCGAATATCAATATTCTTGCTCAGCGAGAAAATATTTCGTAATCCAAGAGCAGCATAACCGTCGGAACGATAAACAGACTGGTACAAGGTCGACATTTCGTACACCGGGGCATACCCGGGCATAAAAAGAGATGTGGATGTGTAGTTCCTGAAACTCCCAAGGGTATTAGCCTGAACCTCTAAATTTATCCCTGGACGATAGAATTTCCCGGTACGGAAATACTTATCATACATCAATTTAACGATAAAAAAGTTATGATAATCCGTGTAATCACCTTTTTGAAGGGAAGTACTGCCAGGCGTTTGTTTTTCAAGCCCGCTCACAAAATGAACAGAGGTATAAAAACGGGATCCCTGGTTTGAATATTGTTTATGATTCA
>CAIJYT010000205.1 GCA_903824935.1 uncultured Bacteroidales bacterium
CAGGAAAAGATTCCGATTATTTTTGAAAGATTCAGGCAGGTTGAAGAAAACGAATACCATGAAGGAGCAGGCCTTGGCCTGAGTATCTGCAAAGCATTTGTTGAAATGCTTGGAGGGAGCATACAGGTTAAATCCGAAGTTGGCAAAGGCAGCGAATTTACTTTCTGCATACCTTTTATCCAGGCAAAGACCAGCAGAGAGCTGGCTGCACATGGTAACCTGAACAATTCAATTAATCTCAGGGGGATGACTATCCTGGTTGCCGAAGATGAGGAGGATTCATTCATTTACCTTCAGCAATTACTTAAAGAAACAAAAGCAAGATTGTTCCGGGCGGAGAATGGAGATATCCTCATGGAATTGATTTCTGAAACGAAACCTGATCTCATCCTGCTCGATATCAATATGCCTGGGAAAACAGGTTATGAATGTCTGAGAGAGATACGTGAAATGAATTACCCGGTCAAAGTTATTGCCCAGACTGCTTATGCGATGGCCGATGAAAGGAAACGTTGTCTAGAATCGGGCTGCGATGGCTACCTGGCAAAACCATTCAATAAGAAAGCGCTGTTTGAATCTATTGCTGAAGCTCTGAAGTGAGATGGATATTGACAGAAGCTTCCGCAGGATGTAGTTAATAATGCAAAAGCATTTTTTTCAAGGTTACAAACATGGAAAAGAAGAATTCCCAACCAGACCTGTCGTCAGAAATACTTAAAGCAAGCGAAGAAAAATACCGGATGCTGGCTGAAAATATTTCGGATATAATCTGGACTTATAATATGGATGCCGGCCAGTTCACTTATATCAGTCCTTCAGTTTTTGAAATGAGCGGGTATATGCCCGAAGAGGTATTGCAGAAAGGATTTGCTGCATTTCTTACACCTGAATCAACCGAAATGCTGATGCTGGATATCCAGGGTGAATTGCAGCATTTTTTTGAAACCGGGAAAGCCAGGAAGTTTTATAGCAGGGAAGTCCAGATCATCACAAAACAGGGAAAGAAAGTCTGGTGTGAAATATTAACCCGGTTCAAGACAGGTGTAAACGGAGAAACTGTGGCAATCGGAGTTGCAAGAAATGTTGATAAGCGAAAATATGCCGAGGAGGCAGTGCTGCAGGAACGCCGCTTGCTTAGAACATTGATTGATAATTTGCCTGACACTATTTATATAAAAGACAAGGAGGGGAGAAAACTGATTGCAAACCCTGCAGATTTAAAAGTGCTGGGATACTCCTCCGAAGCAGAGGTGATCGGGAAAACGGACCTGGATCTGTTAAATCCTGAAATCGGAGCACGCGGGTATAATGACGATATGGCTATACTGCGGCAGCAGCAACCAGTTATAAACCATGAGGAAGATTTCATCGATTCAGACGGGAACCACCGCTGGTTATATACAACGAAGATGCCCTTGTTTGACGGATCCGGAAGTATTATGGGACTTGTCGGTATCGGGCGTGACATTACAGAAAGGAGAAAAACTGAGCAACAGCTTGCAAAACAAGCAAAAGAGTTAGGAGAGCTTAATGCGACAAAGGACAAATTCTTTTCCATTATAGCTCACGATTTGCGCAGCCCCTTCAATGTATTTCTCAACCTGACACAAATATTGGAAGAAGATTTTTCCTCGATGAGCCCGGAGGAAATGTTTAAGTTTATCCGGTCCATGGGAACCTCAGCTTCCAACCTTTTCCGCTTGCTCGAAAACCTCCTGGAATGGTCGCGAATGCAAAGAGGGATGATCAAAGTCGATCCAGTGTCGTTTTTATTGCTGCCAAACGTTAAGTCAAGCCTGGATCTGGCCAGGGAGTCAGCCAACAGAAAGGATATTGAATTCACCTATTGCATACCCGGGGATCTGTTCGTATATGCCGATGAAAAAATGCTCGACAGCACCCTGCGAAACCTGTCGTCCAATGCGGTGAAGTTCACACCCAAAGGAGGGAAAATTATTATCGAGGCAAAACCAATCTCCGGAACAGTAGTTGAGATTTCAGTTAAAGATACAGGGATTGGCATGAACAAAGCGATGATTGACGGCCTTTTCAAAATTGATGTTGATATAAACCGCAAAGGTACAGATGGTGAACCGAGCAGCGGGTTGGGTTTGATCCTGTGCAGGGAGTTTGTCGAAAAGAACAGGGGAGAACTCAGGGTTGAAAGTGAAAAGGGGAAAGGCACAACATTCTATTTCACGGTGCCGGTCCAGGCACGGTCATGATCTGGTGAAAGAGGATACCATCAGAATACCCGGATGATTCAAGGCTTCAGAGCCTTATCAATCTCTATTTTTAATCCTGTTTTGAATTTATCCGGATTACTCAGTCCGTAATCAAAGGCGAATTTGGTCAGGTCGTTTTTAACTTCCTTTCCATTGGTCCATTTTACCACGTAAAGAGCCTGGGAATTGATGTCAAAACGCGAAACTGTCTTTACCTGGGATTTGTCATCCGTATTGATCACTGCAAATCTGATCGTCCCGGCTTTTATCTCCTTGCTGTAAGTTCCGTACATGAGTTTTACCGTATTCTCTTCTATGGACTGGTCTATAGGACAACGTTCATCGGGATGGAAATAATACACTTCAATTTTGACTGCGGATGAGGACTGGGGTTTGTTCTGGGAGTGCACCCGCTGGGCGGTAAAGCCAAACAGCAGGGCTATTGTAATAAAGGCGAAAAGTCTCATACTTAAGGATTAGAATTTTGATCTCCTGTCGAGTTCCTTCAGCAGGTAGTCTTTTGTTTTTACTCCTACAAATCTATGAATTTCTTTGCCGTTCCTGAACAGTATCATTGTTGGAATGCTACGGACCTTGAAACCTGCCGCCGTTTTCTTCTGTTCGTCCACGTTAAGCTTGGCAATGCTGACACTCCCGTCAACTTCTTCGGCCAGCTCATTCAAAACAGGGATCATCATTTTACAGGGCATGCACCATTCGGCCCAGAAATCGACCAGCACAATACCTGATTTCACCTTGTTTGAAAAATTCTGGTCGGTGAGGGTTAAGACCTTTTCACTGGATTTCACATCCTTCAGGCTTTTCATGCGTTTCCTGGTGTTCAGGATAAGAATCCCGAACAAAACAACCAGCGCTCCGAGTACAATAAAAGTAATCCACATACATTTCTTTGTTTGATCAGGCAAAGATACAAACAAAAAACAAATTAGTGATAATTATGCGATTTAATTAATGACAATGATTTTCCTGAAATCAGTTTTTCCATTAGTGTATAATTCACAGATATACGTTCCCGCCATAACTTTCGATGTGTAAAACTCAGCCTTGTATTCCCCTGCCTGAAGAAAATTGTTAACCAGGCTCACGATGTGCTTCCCAAAGACGTCAATGATATCGATTTTAACATTTCCGGGGGTGTTGATATGATAGGGGATATTGGTCATAAAGGTTGAAGGGTTCGGATAGTTTGGCAGAAGTTGGTTATCGGATGGGATTATACTGCTGACCGGTTTTATCCCCAATGGGTTAAAGCCATGAGGGCCCGGGGCTGCCGGGGTATACCCATGGCAAACCGAACAGGTTTTAAGTGTGCCTGCAAATCCCTGGAGCGCAATATTCTGAACATTATCTTCAGGTCTTTCGGAAGGCAGGATGGAGTGAGGCGAGCTATGGCAGGTACTGCAATACAGGCCGCCATGTCCTTTTGATTGACGGAAGAGTTTACCTTGCTCTTCAGCATAATTCGGACCATGGCATGCAGTTGCACCGCAGGAGGGTTCCTGGAGCCATGGGTTTCTACCATTTGCAATGGTATTTCCAACATTTGCTACACTTCCATGGCAATCCTGGCATTTTGATACATTACCTCCAGCTACGCCTGCACTGTGCATGGTATCACGCCAGCACTGGGTATTCGGCCCCGGATGGCATTTGTAACAATCAGCAATGGTTCCTGTATTGATAAAAGCTCCGTGCTTCTGGTGAATTGCCTGGGAAAAAGGGGGTGTGCCGGCCGTTCCTGTTGTTCCAAGTGCATTATCGGCATGGCATTGAGCGCAAAGAATAGGTTTGTTGGCAATGTTGAATCCCGACACGGACTCATGAGCCTGAAGTATTGCCATTTCACTGGAATGGCAGCCTGAACCGACGCAACTGATCTCATGAGATATTGGAATAACACTTTGAGTGGATGCTATCTGGGATCCCCCGGATGCATAAGCTTTTATCAGGGTAAGCTGGTAAGGTGTAGATGTCGTTGGCGTGGCATCCTGAAAGGCCGTGATCGGAATCCCTGTAGCATAATGGTAATTGATCGTATCGGCGTTTTGCATATTCCCTGTAAGGCCATTTCCGGTAAGCCCGATATTGGGTGCCGGATTTACCCCGAAAAGATGCTGGACATAGGTCCAGAAATTGGTTTTGCCGGCCGAATACGTGTTGCCGGGGATTTCATACGTCACATAAATCCCGCTTGAATGAGGCATAACCGTGGGCAGGTTCGAAACATCACCTTTAAGTAGTACATGAGCCTTTTGATTATTATAGGGAGGCAGGATGCACATGTTCGAAAAGTCCAGGTTTGCGCAATGCATTCCAAGGTCGTTCCAGGCAATCACCAGGTATTGAGAAGTTTCGGGCCTGGAGGGTCTTTCAGGTTTAAAAGAGATCAGAAGAACCGGAACAGAGATCCCGAAAATAAGTAAAACGTATAATTTTTTCATTTTTTCTAAATTACAGGAAGATATTTATTTATCTAGATGTAAAGATAAGGACAATATTGTTGTTTTATTCACAATATTTTGATATATTTTACATATATTAAATGAATAAATAAATACTGGTGTAAAACAGAAACATATTATTTTAGCAAAGCAGATGAAAACACACTTTTGAGTTTAGTTGGAATGAAATTTGGCCGGTGTAATCCGTTTTTCCAGGGAATATGAAGTCAATGATCCTTTCAAAGTATGACCCTTCAATCGCAGAGCTTGGCAGGCAGCTGATCGCATTCCTGCTGTTACAACTCCCGGGATCCTCAATCTTATCAACGAGGGGCTTAAAGCATACCACAAAAGAAAATAAAGCGCATAAATATCACTAATTGAATTTTTATCCGTTACTTTGCAAATCATTATTTGGATGAGCATATAAAATAACGACCATGTCAGAATCATGCAATATTAAAAAAGAGCCTGTTCCTTTCAAAGCCAGGTTAAGAACCTGGGAATTCTGGAAACCCATCCTTTTTACTGCTTTAGGCGGATTAGGAGGCTTTTTGTATTACCGTTTTGTCGGCTGTGCCTCGGGTACCTGCGCAATCACAAGCAACCCTTACGCAAGCATTGCTTTCGGAGGCTTTCTCGGATTCTTTATTGTCAATCGCCCATGTGCCTGTTGAGACGAATAAATCAATATTGACAGTATGCCTGATTTTCGGTTGAAGGTTTTTCATTCTGTAGCTTCTCACCTGAGCTTTACAAAAGCAGCTGCAGAGTTGTTTATAACACAACCTGCCGTCACAAAGAACATCCAGGAGCTTGAAAAAGAGTTTGACATCCGATTATTTGAGCGGAAAGGGAGCAAGATCATCCTGACTCCTGCAGGTCAGATCCTGTTGAACTATACCCGGCAGATCGTTGGTGTTTACAAGCAGATAGAGTTTGATTTCAGTATCCTTAAGAAGAAATTTTCGGGCAGTCTGCAATTAGGTGCAAGTACAACCATAGGCCAATATGTATTGCCGCCTGTACTTGCCAGGTTTTATGAGAGGTTCCCGCAGATCAAACTGTCGTTGATCAATGATAATACAGAAAAGATTGAAGCGGCATTAATTGATAAGCGGATACAGCTGGGAATGGTTGAAGGCAGGACAAAGAACAAGGATCTTAAGTATATACCTTTTATAAAAGATGAGCTGGTTCCGGTTGTTCATACCAGCCAGCCATTAGCCAGGCGTAATGAAATAAAATTAGAGGAATTAAAGCAGATTCCTATAGTGTTCAGGGAAAGAGGATCAGGAAGCCTTGAGGTTATTGAGCATGCGCTGGCATCGCATAAAATTCAATTATCGGATTTGAAGGTGGCCATGTACCTGGGCAGTACCGAAAGCATCAAATTCTTTCTGGCTAATTCCAATTGCCTGGGCTTTATCTCAATTGCAGCTATAACAAAAGAAATCGCGAGCGGTGAGTTTAAGATCATCGATATTCCGCAACTAGATATTCCACGTATGTTTTATTTCGTCCATCTTCATGGAAAATCAGATGGATTAGCCGATACTTTCATGCATTTCGCCCTCCGCCATTATAACCAAAAGTAATTAAGCATAATTTTTTACGTCTGGGGCAACGCCCGGGATCTCCCGACATTTGCAGTCCACATTAAATCAAAAAGGACCGGCAAATGAATCCGAAAGAAATATTTCCTAACCTTATTTTTTTACTCGCTGCAACAGCATGCTTGACACCCTGGATTGAGCCTCCTGTAGCCTTGTTCCTGGGGATTATATTATCACAGGTAATCGGCCATCCGTATGAAAAATATAATCATAAGGCGACCAGTTTATTGTTGAAGATTTCAGTGGTTGGACTGGGTTTTGGGATGAATGCATTCGAGGCTGCCAAAGCAGGGAAGCAGGGAATCTTGTTTACTGTTGCCTCGATAAGCCTGACTTTAATAATTGGCTTGATCGCCGGTCGGCTTATGCTTGTGGGCAAGAAAACATCAATCCTGATTTCCACGGGCACAGCGATCTGCGGTGGAAGCGCCATTGCGGCAGTTGCCCCGGTAATCGGCGCAAAAGAAAACGAGATATCAGTTTCCTTAGCTACCGTATTTATCCTAAATTCCATTGCCCTGGTTCTTTTTCCCTTGATCGGGATCTGGCTTCATTTAAGCCAGTCGCAATTCGGTTTATGGGCTGCCATCGCTATTCATGATACCAGCTCCGTGGTAGGGGCAGCGCATAAATTCGGTGCCCAGGCATTACAGATCGCAACAACCGTGAAGCTTGAACGGGCATTATGGATCATCCCCCTTTCATTCATTATGGCGATGGCATTCAAAAGCAATAAAAACAAGATCAAAATTCCTTGGTTTATTTTATTCTTTGTTATTGCAATGATTGCAAATACATTTCTTCTCCAGCTAGTACAAGTTGATCAGATCATTGTGTTGCTTGCTAAAAGAGGACTTACCCTTACTCTTTTCCTGATTGGCGCCGGCCTTACCAGGGAGGCAATGAAAACAGTGAGTTTCCGGCCTATGATACTTGGTGTGTTTCTCTGGATGTTGATATCGGTGAGTTCATTGTTCGTGATTATAAATATTATCGTGTAAATTATGCACTGATCCAATAAATCTGATAATTGTTTACTTTTATTTTTTTAAACTTTAAATATCTGAAATGGGTGCAACAACAGTTTTAACCCTTGTCGCAATTGGTTTGATGGCGGGGATCTTTGGAGGAATGTTTGGAGTTGGAGGTGCAATAGTAATGATCCCGGCAATGGTATATTTTTTGAGCGTAGATCAGCATACTGCCCAGGGCACAAGTTTAGCTGTTATGTTACCACCAATAGGACTCTTTGCTGCATATAATTATTACAAGGCAGGACAGGTAAATATTTGGTATGCTGTAATTATAGCAGTGACGTTTATGATAGGAGGGTATTTCGGCTCAATGATCGCATTAAAACTCCCGGAGAATCTCATGAAAAAGATTTTCGGTATTTTTCTTCTACTTACAGCCCTGCGTTTGATCTTCTCGAAACAGGCAGGGGTTGTTGATTGATTACAGGGATTTGATCTTCCTCTTGATATATTGCCATGGAAAAAGCATGGATACTTCTTCCTGGTAATCCCTGTAAATATCCCCGAATTCTGCGATTAGTTTTTGTTCTTCGAGCATGGTCCCCACAACAAGGTAAAGGCTTAGGATAATGTTTATGAGCAGTCGTGTGGTGTCCAGATTTCCGGCCCAGATTAATAGAAATGAACCGGAATAAAATGGATGCCTCACAATTCCCATAATGCCTCCCTTTACAATCGTGCCGCTGGTATTGATCAACCCGTGATTTACACCTTCCTGTATCTGGTTTATTCCAAGGAATGTCCTCATGTTGTAATGCCTTGAACCTGCATAAAAAATCCAAAGACTGCATAGCAGGAGTATATATCTGACAGGCAGAAGATACCCATGCCATGTGAAAAAGGGTTTTTCCATGATGGAGTAGGAATAGATTACTACAGGTACAAGGAAAAGAAGTGAGAAAAGGTTATAGAACAAGCGATAATAACGGTAGGATGTTCCTGTCTTCTTCTTCAGAAAATCAGTGAATACCGGCGTGATCATGAAGCTGTGCAGGAAGCAGAAGGTGGTCCAAAGAGCGATAAGAATCAGGAATTTCATCATCGTTCTGCGTAGTTACCGTTCATGATTCTAATCTCAGAAAGGCCCGACAACTGACTTGACGATCTCGAAGGATTCATCCGATGCACTGCGGATTGCATCTGTAATGGTTTGGGGCAGTCCAGCCGACATTCCAGTCATATTAAGCAGGGCTACATATGCATTACCGTCATCTTTCTCATAAACTGAAATCCGGCAAGGCATTAAAACCGAAACAATCCGCTCATCGTTTTTTTCGAGCATGCTACCTGAATATTCCGGTTTGCAAATTTCAACAACCTCAACGGGCAGAACTTCTTTACCTGATTTGGCAAGTGATTGCTGGAGATTGTGAGTGGCAGGATTCTGCCATCCCTTTTCTTTGGCGGCTTCTATAAGCTTTTCAACAGTAATAGGTACGTTAAAAGGGCTTACATGTTCGATGATCAATTGGTTTGTACTCATGGTGCTATTGTTTTTTAGATTAACTCAGTTCTTTTGCAATTGAAATGGCGGCAATCGTACCATCGGCTACTGCCGTTGTAATTTGCCTGTATTTTTTACTGATTACGTCGCCCACCGCATAAATATCGGGCATGCTCGTTTGCATATCTTCATTCGTCTTTATATATCCCCATTTATCCAGTTCCAGTTTATCCCTGAAAAGATCAATGTTGGGCTTCATGCCGATAAAAACGAATACGCCATCACTTTTAAGCTTCGTTCTAGTTCTCGTTTTTAAATCTTCAACCTCAGTGACCATCTTATCTCCCTCACGTAAGAAAGACCTGGGCTCATGTGAAAACAATACCTTGACTTTTTCATTTGCCAACAGTTTCTCCTGGGCTTGTTTATTGGCAGTCAGGGCATCAAACTGGTGAACCATGGTAATTTTACTGGCAAATCTGCTGATGAAATCCGATTCTTCAACTGCTGAGTTTCCGCCTCCTATCACAACAACTTCCTTGTCGCCATAATACTTTGCATCGCAGGTTGCACAATAGGAGATCCCTTTTCCCTTCATTTCTTTTTCCCCGGGGACTCCCATAAGGTTGGGAGATGTTCCGGTTGCAATGATGATCTTTTTAGCCCTGATAGTTTCGAATTCATCAATGACCACTTCTTTCTTCTCCAGGTCAACTTTAGTTACATCGACTGCAACTTTGTATATGGTCCCTGATTGTTTGGTCTGCTCCGACATGTAATGTGAGAGCATGTAACCAGGCTGGGGGTCAATGAATCCAGGGTAGTTTGACACTTCATGCGTGGTTGAAACCTGTCCACCTGGTAAAGCGATGTCTATCAATACGGTATTCACTTTCGATTGGCAAAGGTATAATCCTGCCGTAAGTCCTGCAGGGCCTGCTCCAAGAACCAGAACATCGAATTCAGAAACAGTCAGTTTAATCTCTTTTCTGATCTCCTTTACCCTTTCTGCGGATAACATGCTGTCAAGTTGAAGGATGATATCGCTTCGCTTAATGCCGCCGGAAAGTGTTACCGGCGATTGAACTCCGTTATCAAAAAACAAAAGGGTAGGGGAGGATCTTACTCCCAGACTCTCTGCCAATGGTTTATTTTGCTGACGGAACATTTTAAAAAATTTGATGTTCTGGCCATAAAGCGAGGCCAGTCCTTCAAACTTGGGGGCCAAAGCCTCGCAAGGAGGGCATTCGGTAGAATAAAAGTCAAGTACAACCTTACCACCTTTGAGTACTTCTGTTTCGAATTCAGATGATGTAATTTCTTTCATGTTGGTATTTAAAACTATTATTTGAATATTTTTATTAATCTTTCTCCATATAGGCCGAAAATCCCAGTTCCAGCAATTCCTTTACCGGCCTGCAATCGGTGGAACATACATCGCCGGTCCTGTTTTTGGCTACTGATCCGCATCCTCCTCCGCATGCCAGTTGCATGCTGCAATTGAAGCATTCGGCGATAGCAGTGACATCGCGGTTTTCCCATGAAGCAATCCTGTCTTCCTTACGTGTAACTTTAGGGTAGAAGGTGCCCAGAGATTCGTCAGCTTTCCCAACGGTAGCGGTACATGAGAAGATCTGACCGGTATAATCAAAAGCCCATTCCGTTTTACAGGCCGGGCATGCATCGAATAGCGGATCTGGGAGGCTGCTGTTTTCAAAAAGGAATTTTGATATGGAATAGGCTGGCTTATAAAATTCAAGAATATGCGGATGCTGCTTTACCTGTTGATATATGGTTTCGTAAAGCGAGATACGGCTGAACAGTTTTTCGGAAGTTGCCTGGCAATGATGTAACTCATAGTTACGGCCTAGTTGTGTTTTAAAAAGCACATTCTTTGTCCAGCCTTTATCTATTGCAAATTGTGCCATTTCAGGAAGGCCATCAATATTCTCCTTATCGATCACCATTCTCAGGTTAACTGACAACTGGTTTCCCAGGCAGGCGTCTATCCCTTTTACGATCTTCTCAAAGGTATCTCCTCCGCCTTTCAGGAAACGACGTGCATCATGAACATTACCAACGCCGTCGAGTGTAACCTGGATTTCCCTGATCCTTGCTGTTTTAAGGATATCGATATACCCGGTAAGTGAATATCCGTTTGTTACAAGGCATAGTTCAAGATTTGATTGATTGGCCTGCTTAAGCAGGTATGCGATGAGTTCTTTCTGTTTCGGAGAAATGAGCAATGGTTCACCGCCAAATACAGTAAGGTATTTTTTGCGTCCTGCAAATTCATGACTGATGTACCTGAAGAATGCATCAATTATCTCAGTTGTCAGCTCCTGCTTTGCCGGAGTATACTCATCCTGGTAACAATAGGTACAAGCGAAATTGCAACTATAGTTGGGCACAAAAAACAGCTGCACCTCATCCTCATCACGGCTGTCGATGAAATCGAGATACTTGCTTCGATACAGCTTCGTTTCCTCTTTCTCATCCACCAGGTAGCCCTTTTCTTTCAAGTCCCAGAGGAACTCCCTATCAATATCTTTCCCATCCAGGTAGTCATGAATCATTTTACCTTCGGCAGGGTTTAAAATGTCGGCACCGCCGCTAAGCAGATTAACTATGAAAAAGTTGTCTGATCCGTTTAATTTGGAAAAAATATTGTGTTTTGAATAAACCATCTGCTCAGTACTTTTTAATCATGGCAACCCACAATGGTCTTGGATGTTTTTGCACAACACTGTGCAACTTTTTTTGAATTAGCTTTTTTAACCTGGGTTTTAACTTCAATCTTCTTTTTAACAAGATTTTTCATTGTTCTGTTTTTTGATTTGTTAATGATTATTTCTGTTTACTGTTATATGATGTCTTCTCAATTCCCGCAGGCACAGGCATCCTTTTTCCCTGCAATGGTAAAACTGGCAACTTCAGCATTTCCTTTTTTATAGGGAGCCGATTCTTCTAGAATTTCAAC
>CAIJYT010000206.1 GCA_903824935.1 uncultured Bacteroidales bacterium
ATATAAAATATTGCCCCCGGCTCCCGCAACAAATACTTTGCGCGGGTCGGGAAATGAGACTGAATACAAATGGTTGGAGGATAAAGGATCTTCATGCACCCAGGAACCGCCTCCGTCGATGGTTTTAAAGATTGTACCCCAATTCCCGACAGCATATCCCGTTGTTTCATTGATAAAACGGATGGAATTCATGGGAACCCAACTTGAAGCCAGCATCTGGTAGCTCCAGTCCGCTCCTGCATTCGTTGTTTTAAAAAGCCCTCCCTTCGATCCCGTGGCATAGCCCGTAGTGTCATTTACAAACCAGATGGAACACAATTCTTCATCATAACCTACCGATAAGGTTAGCCATGTCGATCCTCCGTCAACGGTTTTCAAAACCATTCCACCGGCACCTGAAACAAAACCTTTATCCCTGTTAAGAAAGAATACCGAGCGTATCCTGCCGGAGGTCCCGGTCTGCAGTTGAGTCCAGGTCAATCCCTCATCGGAAGTTTTCAGCATGGTACCGTTTGCCCCGGCTGCATACCCGGTTTGGGCATCCGGAAAGAAAACAGAATACAGGGTATCTGCTGTTAACGGGCTTGAGGAAGTCCAGTTTGAACCGCCATTAACAGTCCTGAGTACCGTTCCATTCGAACCCACCGCAAATGCAGTGGCAGGATTGATGTATTGCACCGAATAAAGAGGTTCCCTGCTGCCCGATGCTCCCACATTCCACGTAAATCCACCGTTACCTGTATACAGGATTATACCTGAATCACCGGCAGCAATGCCGTGAAGTGTGTCGGGGTAGGAAATTGAACGAATGGTTGTCAATGTGCCACCTGCAGGCCTGACCCAGGAATGACCCGAGTCGGCGGTTGAAACTATGGTTCCGTTACTGCCAACAGCCACACAGGAGGCAGGGGAAGGGGAAGCCAGCGTATTAAACTGCAGGCCGGGCCATGTGGAAACTGTATTCCAGGTTGATCCTCCATTGGTTGTTTTTAGTATAATCTCGTTATAAAGATGACTTGCAGCATACCCACAGGAGGAAGTTGAAAACGAGATTCCGGTAATATCGTTCCATGTCGGTTTTGGCATTAGGTTCCAGGTTAAACCCTGGTCTGTCGTTCGTAAAACAGTCCCGCTATTTCCGGAAGCATATCCGGTATCTGCCACAGGGAAACATACCGACACGAGGTCACTGGTGGTAGGAGTGGAAATTATCTCCCAGGTCTCCCCTGAATTGGTTGACCTGCTAATGTCTACACCTCCTACGGCACAAACAATGTCAGGAGTTGCAAAACTCATCGAGGTAATAGCATTTAAAAAAACATCTCTCGAATTACTCCAGTGCAATCCACCATCGGTTGTACTTGAAAACCAGCTTACGGTGGTATACCCGACCCAAATAGTCCAGGTATATTCATTTTGAAGGACAGTGCCGTGATCTGCATCCTGGAAACAAACAGATACAATGGCCATCTGGTCAGAGGAGGAGTAGTCAGGTTGTAAAATGGTGGACCAATGCTCTCCTCCGTCGGTTGTTTTGATCAACAGGCAGCGATCTCCTGCTGCAAAGCCTGTATCAGGATTAAGAAAACACACTGAGTGCAGATCATATCCCCAGCCGCAATTAAGCCTGGACCAGGTAAATCCGTCATCCGTAGATTTAAGTATAGTACCATGCCGGCCTGCGATAAAGTAATTCCCGGGCCCGGCTGAGCATACCGAAAACAGATTTTCAGGAGGAATTTTGGGGTTAAGCCACTGCCAGTTCTGGGCGTTCAGCATGGGGCAGAACAAAAGAACCAACAACAGAAAAATGTATTTTTTCATGGCGGCAGTATAAAATCACATCCAAATATATAAAATATCCAGGTTTTTTACAAACGACAGGTAAAAAGACAATGGTAAGACACAATTACCTAAATGGCATTCCTGAAAATAGAAAACTATTTGTAAGTGTTTTGTTTCTTCATGCAGGAATTTTTTATCTTTGCAGCCTCATTCAAACCTTGTGAATTTTATTGTATCTCCATGGATAACACCTTGAAAGACATATTGGAAAAAGTAAGGGAACTGTTTTTTAAATACGGGGTCCGCTCTGTTTCCATTGATGATATCTGCAGGGAGCTGGGGATCTCAAAAAAGAAGCTTTACGAGTTTGTCAGCAGCAAACATGAACTGGTGGCAAAATTGCTTGAACTTGAGCGCCAGAATTTCGAAGTTATCTTTGAACAGTATAATTTTGAAGGGGTGAATGCGATTGATATCCTTCTTACTGTAAGCAAGGAAATAGGAGAACATTTCAGGGATGTCAGCCCATCGATGACCTTCGATCTTAAAAAATACTATCCCGAGGTCTACCATCATCATGTGGAAGAGAGGATAGAATTTATTTTCAAGAAGATACAGGTGAATCTTACCAAAGGGATAAGCCAGGGTGTATACCGTACCGACCTCAGCGTCGAGCTTATAAGTCGTCTGTATATCCGCAGGCTGATGGATCTTCATAACCCTGAATTTTTCCCTGCCGAGAAATTTTCGTTCCGTACTTTATACGATGTCATGATAGATAACTTCATACGCGGCATCGCTACTGAAACTGGGCTCGCCTACTATGAAGCAAAAAGAACAAATCTGAACTTTAAAAAATTCGAATAAACAATGCAATTCACAAAAACACTGATCCGGAGTATTATTATTTTACTCGCTTGTCATTCTGCCCCGGTTTCCGCTCAGCCCCAGGTAAAACTAAAACCCCTGGAATTCACTCTTCAGCAGGCACAGGATTTCGCTTACGAGAATAACTACGACCTTAAGAATTCGGCGACTGATGTTCTGATTGCCCGTAAAATGGTCAAACAAAATACCGCCATCGGTCTTCCGCAGATCAACGGGGAAGCCGACTACATGGATTATCTCCAGATACCTACGGTGCTGATCCCGGGCTTTGGCGCTTTACAGATGGGTGCCGAATTCAATTTGACGGGTAAGCTGTCATTGACCCAGCTGATCTACAGCGGACAGTATCTTGTTGGTTTGCAAACTGCCAAGGCTTATCTTGAAACGGCCAAGCAGAAGAACCTGAAAGACAAGGTTGACGTGAGAGACCAGGTGGCTAATGCATATTATATGCTTCTCGTAGCAGATGAAGCCATCAAGATCTTGGATTCAACGTATGTGGTAGTGAGCAGGCTTGTTGTTGAAGCAAGAAAAGCCCAGGAGCAGGGGCTGATAGAAGATATCGATGTGGACCAGGCCGACCTTAACCGCTCCAACCTCGAAGCCCAGCTTACCGATACCAAAAGCAGCCGTAACGTGGCTTATGCAAACCTTAAATTTGTGATCGGACTTAAGGATAACCAGGAAATGGTACTTACCAACAACCTGGATTATTTCCTGGCCCAGGTTGACCGGGATGCCCTCATTAACCAGCCTTTTGATTTTAAAAGGAACATTGACTATACACTCTTGCAAAAGTCAGATTACCTGACATTGATGCAGTATAAGCTGTCAAAAACCGCCTATCAACCTACCCTGGCAGGTTTCCTCGGAATGCAGGCCAATGCCATGAGGACTGAGTGGAATTTCACGGATCCGCACCAGCCGTGGTACCAGACCACCAACTGGGGATTGCAGTTGCAGGTTCCCATTTGGAGCAGCGGGAGCAGGAAATATGCCGTTGACCAGGCCCGCCTGAATGTTGAGAAAACAAAGGTCACTGATGAAAAGATGAGGGTAGGACTTGAACTTCAGGTTGAAACAGCGAGAAAGGATTTCAGTAATGCCTATGCAATCTACATGAACCAGAAAAAGGGATTTGAGATAGCCCTCAAGATCTACACCAAAACCATGACGAAATACCGCCAGGGTCTTGCTTCAAGCACCGACCTCAACCAGAGGTATTCACAGTTCCTGGTAACGAACAATAGTTACATGCAGTCTATTTTCGGCGTCCTTAGCCAGAAGACAAGGCTGAACAAGTTGCTGGAACAGTTCTAGATGGTGACTCGTGACTGGTGACTGGTAATCCGGTTCACTATTCACTGTTCACTGTTCACCGTTCACCGTTCACGATTCACGATTCACGGTTTTCTTCATCCGTTTCAGATCTTTTCTGCGCCTGTATCCTACGCTGGCCCGTGCATCAATCAAAAGCAGCGCCGGCACAAAGATCAGGGTAAGGAATGTGGCAAAGCTTAATCCGAAGATAATGGTCCATGAAAGCGGCCCCCAGAAGGATACATTATCGCCCCCGACCCAGATATGCGGGTTCAGTTCTGAGAAAAGTGTGACGAAATTGATGTTGAAGCCTACTGCAAGTGGAACCAGGCCAAGCATGGTAGCTGTTGCGGTGAGGACTACCGGGGTGATCCTGGTCTTTCCGGCGCCTACGATTGCTTCACGGTAAGAATTTCCGCGGGCTTTTAACACATCTGCAAATTCCACAATCAGGATCCCGTTCCTCACAACTATACCACCCAGGGCGACAATCCCTATGCCTGTCATAGTAATGACGAATGGCATTTTGAAAATGACCATCCCGATAAATACTCCGATAATACTGAAGATTACTTCGCTGAGAATGATAAGGCTCTTGCTGAGGCTGCCGAACTGGGTGATCAGTATAAAAAAGATAAGCCCCAATGCAATGATCATTGCATTGACAAGGAAAGACATAGTTTCGGCCTGGTCTTCCCTTTCACCGGTGAAGTTTACCTCCACGCCTTTTGGAAGGGTATAGGTCTTCAAAGCTGCCCCTATATTGGCGATTACTTCATTCGCGGTATGACCCGAAGTCACATCCGACGAAAGGGTGATCACCCGCTTAAGATTTTTACGCTTGATCCCTCCGTAAGTATCCCTGTAATTTACCTGTACAACAGCCGAGATCGGGATCTGCCTTAACTGTCCCGAGGTCTTGTCACGGTATGTGATCCTGGCATTGATGAGGTTATTGACATTTTTTCGCTGGGTTTCGGAATACCTCACCTGTATGGGATACTCATCTTCATCCTCCTTATACTTTGATGCTTCGTAACCATAAATGGCAGTCCTCAGTTCCATCCCGATCTGCCCAACACTGAGCCCTTCACGGTTGGCCCTGATCCTGTCGACATCCATCACGATCTCGGGCTTGCTTTCGTCGAAATCGGACCTGAGCCTGTCGATGCCGGGTATCTGTAATGAATCGAGGTAAGTGAGGAATTCCTTCGAGGTTGCAATAAGATCCTCAATGTTCTCACTTGTGATCTCGATATTGATGGGTTTGCCTGTTGGAGGTCCCATTTTGTTCTTCTCAACCGAAAGTGTGACCCCGGGTATGTTCTGAATATTCGCCCTGATCTTGTCCATGTAGTCCAGGGTCTGTACACCATGCCTGTCCTTGCTTTCAACGAAATTCACAGTAACCTTGCCCCTCTCCGGAGAGACGGAACGGTCAAAGAAACTTTCGCCTGCGCCAAGTCCCACATTTGCAATAATGGATTCCACTACCGGGTTGTCCTTGCCAAGAATGGTGGTCACCCTGTTTTCGACTATCCTGGTCACCGAATCGGTTACTTTCTGATCAGTTCCAACCGGCATTTTTACGTAAATAAATATGGTAGCAGGGTTGTTGTTCGGGAAGAATAAAACCTGGGGTTTGAACGCCCCGAAAAGCATCATAGTGAAAACAAACAAAGCGATTACTCCACCAAAAAGGTAGTAGGGATTGCGCCCTTTAAGGAAGAATCGTAACTGCCTTTCATAAAAATTCAGGACAGAAGGCCATAGCACACTCTGGAACTTTATGATCGCATTTTTCAGCCATAGCCTGTAAATCACGTTGAGTATAAGGGCAAACATCAGCAGGTTCCCCATTGTAAAAACCTTAGCGATGTAAAACAGAACGGCAAAGGCAGCAAGGATGATGCTGCTGACCATGAAGGGTTTCTTTTTAAGCTTATATTCCTTTCCTTCATACTCATGCTTCATAAAAGTGACAGCAAACACCGGGTTTATAATGTAGGCCACGAAAAGAGAAGCAAAGAGAGTAATGATGAGCGTAACCGGGAGGTAGTGCATGAATTTACCGACAATGCCCGGCCAGAATACCAGCGGGAAAAATGGTGCAAGAGTCGTTAAAGTACCCGAAAGGATGGGAAGGAACACTTCCCCGGCGGCGTACTTCGCTGCAGCTTTTATATCCGGAATATCACGGTGTACCCTGTGGGTATTCTCAATAACCACGATAGCATCATCAACGATGATCCCAAGTGCAAAAATGAACCCGAACATAACGATCATGTTCATGGTAAATCCGAGCTGGGGCATTACCAGGTAAGCCACGAACATCGAAAGGGGAACCGATAAAGCCACGAAGAAAGCATTGTTCAGCCCCATAAAGAACATCAGCACCACGGTGACCAGCAGGAACCCGATGATGATGGTGTTGTTCAACTCTTCCAGGGTGCTCCTTGTAAATCTCGACTGTTCACCTGTAAGTTCAACCTTAAGATCAGGAGGATAGGAAGTTTTCTGCATCTCCTTAATAATGTCCTTGATCTTGTCGGAGGCGTTCAGCAGGTTTGCACCGCTCTTTTTAATGACATTGAGGGTGATCACGTTCTTGCCTTCGAAACGTGCAAAACTTTCCTGCTCCTTGTATGAATCCTTAACTTCGGCAATATCTTTTATATAAACGGTTGCTCCGCTGGATGACTTCAGGATGATGTCATTGATCTCCTCGGGCGACTTGAACTGCCCTGTGACCCTGAGGGTGCGCTTCAGGCCGAAATTGGTGACAGTCCCTGCCGAGACAGTTACATTTTCAGCTGCAATTGCGTTCTGGATATCCCTGAATGAAACTGATGCAGCCTGCATCTTATACATATCTACATTTATCTGGATCTCTCGGTCCAGGGCGCCTACAATATCCACGCGTGTGATCTCGGGAAGCGTCTCAATTTTATCCTGGGCGTCCTTTGCGTATTTCTTCAGCCTCTGCAGGTCATAATCCCCCGAGAGGTTGATATTCATAATGGGGATCTCCGAAATGTCAACCTCTGCGATATCAGGATCATTCGGAAGGTTGTTCGGCAGCTTTGATTTTGACTTGTCAACAGCATCCCTTACCCTCTGCTTTGCTTCGGCGACGGGGATGGCGGTTGTGAATTCCACGACAATCGAAGAGAAGTCCTGTATAGAATTGCTGGTGATCTTTTTTACGTTCTGTATCGATTTGCATTCCTTTTCAATAGGCCTGGTTACCAGGTTCTCCATATCTTCCGGAGAAGTTCCCGGGTAAACGGTATTCACGATAATGGTCGGGATGACGATCTCGGGAAACTGCTCCTTGGGAATATTGATATAAGAGAGTATCCCAAGCATGGTGATGATAATTGTAAGCACGTAAATGCTTGACTTATTGTCAATGGCCCAGCTGGTTGCAAAAAATTCCTTGAGTTTTTCCGGCTTTTTCATCTTACATCAGGTCTTTAAAAGGAAATCAATTGACCGTCGTAAAGGTCCTTATAGCCGGTAGTGATCACTTTATCACCTTCCTTAAGGCCGTCCAGAACTTCAGTGAGCCCGTTATAGGTGATAAAAGGAGTGACAATGCGTTTCCTTGCGCAGGTCTTCCCGTCTTTTACCTCAACAACAAAAATAAAATGGCCTTCATCCTTTGCCGTTTGTATGTAATTCTGGGGTATGGCAAGGCTGCTTTTATTATCGTAATCCTTGATTCTCACAACAGCTATCATGTTAGCACGGAAGGTCAAACCCTGGGATGCAGGGAGCATGGCCTCAACTGTGAATGTACGGTTGGTCGGGTTGATATACTTACTCGAAAAGCTTACCGTTGCATCAAGCTCGGTATTCAGGTCGGGAAGGTACACTTTAACCGGGTCACCGGTTTTGATCTTGTTCGAATACGCTTCACTCACATCGGCAACAGCCTTGGCTCTTGAAAAATTGACTATCCTGAAACAGGGCTGTGGCGAGGCAGGGGATGCCATCTGCCCGACTTTGATAGGGATATCCTCAACCGTGCCGTCGATAGGTGAAACAATCCTTGACATGTCGAGCTGATCCTTCAAGGTATTTATTTTCCCTTCAAGGGATTCCTTGGAATTTTTTGCAGTGAGATACTGGGCTTCGGAACCTATTTTCTGGTCCCAAAGGTTCTTCTGGCGGTTGTACATATCGGTGGCATAAGCCAGCGAGGTCTGCAATTCTTTCATGGTTTGCTTGAGGACTTCATTGTCCATATCGGCAAGCACCTGTCCGGCGGTCACGTGATCACCCTGGGTCACATATATCTTAGTGACAACTCCTCCCTGGTTACGGGGAACAACCCCGATGTTTTCGTTCCCGTCTATTCTCCCCTGCACTTCTATGTAATGATCAAACTGGCGTTTTACCACGTCCATGGTCTTCACAATGGTTGCAGTTTGTACTCCCTGGGGGTTGATTTCAGTTTCGAGTTTGGTTATCTCGACAGTAAGTTTGTCTCTTTGTTTTTTGAGGTCATCAAGCCTGGCCTGTTTGTTTCCCTGGTTGCCACCGCAGGACACCAGGAAAATGATCATGCCGCTGATCCAAAGTATCTTCTTCATTTTGCAATAATTAATTAATTATATAGTGTAAATTCTTGTCGTTTTTTGAAAGAACAAAGATATCAAAATTCCTCCACACAAAAACTTTCTGTAGAGAAATCGTTTCCTGTTTTGCTGGGTTTTGATGAAAAATCAACATATACACTTTGAATAAAAATAGGTACACTTGCGTATTCCTGCTTGTCCCTGCCTTGCCTATTGTGTACTTTTGTACTTTATATAAGGACTCAATGAAACATCTTATCTGTTTTTGTCTGGCAGTTTTAATGATAGCCACTTCCTGCAAAAAATCGTCTGTTGATAACAGCCCCTCGGGGATGAGATCACTTAAAGTAAGCAGTACCTTCAGTTGGAATACGGCCGATAACATTGAATTCAGGCTTCATAATATACCTGCAGGTGTACTGAGGATTTCATCAGCAGATGAAAGTAAACTGTACCTGAAAGCATTCATTGAAACCCCCAATTCAGCTTATGATGTTTCAGTGGCAATCCCTGCTTACGAAAAAAGCATCATGCTGAATTCCATACTGATTCCACTCAGCAGGCCATTGACAGAATATACCTTTCCTTCAACAAAAACCATATCAGTCAATTATTCCATGAATTTTAACGGGACCACCGACTGGATTTTCATTCCGAATTCCGCCGGGCTCAGTTTCCCGAACAAGTGTTCATTTGAAGCATGGGTAAAACCAACACGCCAGCAGTCGGTCAAGATCGTCGAGAAGGGTGACTGGGATGGTTGCGGCCTCGGGCAGGATGTATATAAGGGCTTCCAGGTAAGCGTTTACCAGGGCAACTTTACTTCTACTCTCATCAACTGGGGAGCCGGCCAACCGGCCCTCAACACCTGGTATCACCTTGCAGGTGTGTACGACGGATCAACGCTTTACCTGTATGTTAACGGCGTACTTAAAAATTCAGCTCCGGTAAATTCAGTCCTTGTAAACAACGGACGTACTATTTCGATAGGATCCGATAACGGGGGACAGAAATTTTTCCAGGGCCTTATTGATGAGGTAAGTATATGGAATATCGCACTTACACCCCAGCAGGTCACAACATCCATGTCGGTTCCCTGGGCGGGGACTGAAACGGGGATCAAGGCTTTGTGGCATTTCAATGAAGGAAGCGGTTCAACAACTTACGATGCTACATCCGACCATTATAACGGAACGATTAACGGAGCCCTGTTTAATACCGATGTGAGCTATGCCTTGCTCAGTGACAGTGACGGTGACGGAGTCCCCAACTCTTATGATGATTATCCTAACGACCCTGCAAGAGCGTATAATAATTTCTTCCCTGCAACCCAATGCGGCAGCCTGGCATTTGAAGACCTATGGCCCAACCAGGGGGACTATGATTTCAACGACCTGGTGATTAATTACCAGTTCAATACCATCACCAATGCACAGAATAAACTTGTTGAGTTAGACGGATTATTCATCCTGAAGGCAGCCGGGGCTTCTTTCCCGAGCGGGTTCGGCTTCCAGTTTGCAAATGCAAACATCCCCTCATCAGCTGTTACCGTTACCGGATCTTCAGTATTCGATAATTATATCACCCTCGCTTCCAACGGTCTTGAAGCTGGTCAGAACAAACCTACAGTGATTGTTACTGATGATGACTTTAAGGCATTCAAAAGCCCGGGAGGGATGATCAATACGATCATCGGCAATCCATATATTACCCCAGATACCATCAGGATCACCATTCTGTTCACACAGAACCAGTATACCATGTCGGACCTCGATATTGGAAACTTCAACCCTTTCACTATCCTCAACCTCAACCGCGGTAAAGAAGTGCATCTTCCCGACCATGCACCTACAGCGCTTGCAAACCCGGGTTACTTCGGCACCGGCGACGATTCCAGCATCCCTTCGCAGGGACGGTATTACAGGACATCTAACAACCTCCCCTGGGTCATCAACATTTATGAGAATTTCGATTATGCAAAAGAATCCGCCGACATACTCTCAGCTTATCTGAACCTTGCCCAATGGGCAACCAGCAACGGGGCCTCTTATCCCGACTGGTACAAAAACCTTTCCGGGTACCGGAACCCGGCTAATATATACCAGCACTGAGAATACCCGGGACGTTTAAACTTTTTACCCAAAAAAAGTTTCCCGTATATAAATTTGTACATTTGTGTAATGAACGGCAAGGTGCAGGGCATACTGAAACAGGTAGGCAAGCTCTACCATCGTTATGGTATTAAGAGCGTAACGATGGATGATGTTGCAAGCCATCTCGGCATTTCCAAAAAAACTCTTTACGAATATTTCGAAGACAAGAAAGATCTTGTAAGCCAGGTCCTTAGATCGGAACACGACTTTCATTTCCAGGAATTTGATGAAATCCTCAGGCGAAACCTCAATGCCATAGAGGAATTGTTCGTGATATACAAGCATATCAAGCGTGTGATACAGGATCATAACCCCTCAATGGATTATGACATCAGGAAATATTACCCCGATCTTTATATGAAGATCAGGGAGATAAGGCGCAAAGCCATGTTCAACAACATGCTCAGGAACATGGTCAAGGGGAAGGAAGAAGGTCTTTACAGGGATAACCTGAATATTGAGGTTATTACCCGTTTACACCTTTTAAGGATTGAGAACCTGGTTGAAAATGACCTGTTTTCGGCCGATGAACTGAATTCATTCGAAATTTTTCATGAAATATTCGTATATCATCTTCATGGTATAATGAGCAATAATGGTCGGGATTTTTTTGAGAGGAATTTTGACCAGTTCAGGGAGACCCTTGAATGATATCATACTATAATATTGAGACTTCAGGCAACTATGTATATCATGGATTGTCTTGTAAAAGTCCTGTTAATGGTCATTGATGAACAAATAGTGAAGGACTGTATCGCGGGTAAGCGACAGGCGCAAAGAATGTTGTTTGACACATTTGCCCCTTTAATGCTTGGCGTTTGTATTCGATACTGTCATGACCGCGATGAAGCGGAAGACATCTTACAGGAAGCTTTCATCAAGGTCTTTCAAAACCTTCACTCCTTCAGGGGCGATGGTTCACTGGCCGGCTGGATTAAACGGGTTATCGTCAATCATGCGATCAATTACATCAATAAACGGAACAAGATCGCCAGGCATGAGAAAATTGACGAGATCAGGGAAACAGAGATCCTGGATATGAATGAAGCAGTGGAATTCCCTGATGAATATAACCCTGCATTGTTGTTAAAACTGATACAGGAATTACCCGAAGGCTACCGGACGGTTTTCAACCTGCATATTTTTGAAGATTACGGGCATAAGGAGATCGCCGAACTTTTAGGGATCTCCGAAAACACGTCAAAAACCCAGTTATTCAAAGCCAGGAGATGGCTCAAGAATAAAATTGAAGAATCACGACAGAAAAAGAACTTTAAATAAGTATGAGTCAACCCACAAATAATAATTCCGGACCAGGAAAGAATATTGACGACCTGTTCAGGGACTCCCTGGGGAAGCAAGAATTGTCTCCTTCTCCCGGGGTGTGGAAAACCCTGAACCTGAAGTTGCTGGCCAGGGAGCTGATGCATTTTAACTTTATAAATGTCCCTACGCTTGCTTTGGTTTCTGTGGCCGGGGGAATCGTATTGGTTGCCTCGCTGACCTGGTGGGCGTTGCAGCCTGGCAGCAGGAGCACCTCTGAAACCCCTGAGAAACCTTCAGCCCAGGTAATACTGCCCTCAGTACCGGCAAAAAAAATTACCGAACCTTCAGTTAAAACTGTCACTGCCACAGGAAATATCAGCACCCATCAATCCGTCATTTCCGGCCAGTCTCAGGCTGTTGTAAGCCCTCCGAAACGCAGTCAGAAATCAGAAGCATTGATCGCTTCGAATGCAAAAATTGAAAAAGCCCCTTTGGCTGCCACTCCGCAGGATGCAAGTCTTGCGCCGGTCCCGGTGGTTGCCCCTGAAGCTAGTCCTGAAGTAACAACCAGCGTAACAAAAGAAAGAACAGCCTCTAACAGTTGCATTCAGTATTTGGATGCTCTTGAATTCTCAAGCTTTGACCTGGCCCCTAACCCCGACACCCTGACCTTTATCCATTCAGGTGAAGTCTTTAAATATGTTCGTGAAAAAGCCCCTGTTCCTTCATTCTTCTCGGCCAGCCTCGGGATAGCTCCCGAAATGGCCTTGTACAGTTCGAACGGGACCAAAACCCAGGAATTCAATTACTTTGCAAATGCCGGGATCGCTTATCATTTTTCAAGGTTCTCGGTGCGCACAGGAATCGGGCTGGGATATACCTATGATGAAGGAAATTACAAGGTTGAGTACAGGAGCAACGATAGTGTAAGCTATTACAAGGAAGTAATCGGGTATTATCCCGATCCTGTCAACTCCGGCAAGTTCATTTATATTACTAAAGATCATGCTATCTACGACAGCGTGACTCATATGGCCGACGACCGCACGAGGAACCGTTACACCTACCTTCAGATTCCCTTGCTGCTTGGCTATAATGTGTTCGAAACCAGGAGTTTTTCTTTAGGCATTGAAGCCGGCCCGGCAGTTTCTTTCCTGATCAGCGAAAAGAAAGCCCAGCCTGTAATCGACATCCCAAACGGCAGGCTGATAGCGCTCCAGGATTATTCTCCGGCACACCAGCCGACCAACTGGCAGCTGTGGGTAAGGCTGTCGCTTGAATACCAATTTACCAGGAACTGGGGCATGTTCATCAACCCGTATTACAAGTATTTCATTACTGCACCTACACAATCGGCCGAAGGCGGTAGCCGCAGCACCCAGGCTTTCGGCATTGACCTTGGGGTACAGTATATGTTCGGGAGAAAAAGCAATAAAAAATGAAGGTAAATCCGTTTTACTCTTTCTTTCTTATTCTTACAGTTTTTTCTGCGGCTCTGCTTCAGACTGCAAATGCCAAGCCCTGTCCGTCCCCCCCCCTAAGCTCCATCAGCATAATAGTTTCAGGAAGGATACTTAATGATTCCACGGGGAACGCGGTTAAAAACCATATCGTATTAGTCAAGGTTCCATACGCCGGCTATACGAATACAGTAAATACCGACAGCAACGGGTATTATGCCGATACCATCCGTTCACTCTCAAGCCTTGGCGACACCCTTTCGGTGAGCACCTACGATTGCCACAATGTACTTCACATTCAATCACAGGCCATAGAATCTTACAGCATCATTATTAACTTCTTCATTTGCGAGACATACAGCCCGATATGCGTTGCGGATTTCATCTCCGAGCTGGATTCCTCTTCAGTTTCCCCCTGTCAGTACCACTTTCTTGACCTGTCGAAAGGGAATCCCGATCACTGGTTATGGGATTTCGGGGACGGGCTAAGCTCTTCAATCCGCAACCCGGTGCATACCTATGCAAAGACAGGCCACTATAAGGTTTGTCTTACCATTACCAGGAGTTCCCTTAAAACCCCTTGTTCAGATTCAGTTTGCAAATACATTTACACTCCAGCCTATTACAGTATAGGCGGACATATTTTTGCAGGAGATCATCCGATCAACAACCCTGTGAGCACAGGGGATACAGGCATAGCTTACCTTTATAAATTTCTGCACAACTATGTGATCGCTTTCGACACTTCGAAGTTTACCTATCTCGGGTATTTCTCTTTCCCCTACCTGCTTACAGGCGACTATTTTGTAAAGGTTGTACTTACACCCGGTTCCACCAATGCACTGAAATACATTCCGATGTATTTCAGTCAGCAGGCTTTCTGGCAGCAGTCGCAGTTGCTCGGAGTTGCAGATTCGAGTGTTTTCGATTTCGACATCCGCCTGAAAAAGGCTAATGACAGTATTAAAGGCAATGGAATCATTTCGGGACATGTTGGGCACCATACCCAGTCGACCAGTACGTTTAACCTCGCACTCAGCGAAGTGCTGCTGCTTGATTCACTTAAAAACATTATCACTTACAAACTCAGCGACGCTTCAGGAAATTTCAGATTCTCCGACCTTCCGTTCGGAAGGTATTTTTTATTTGTTGAATCAACAGGAAGGTTTTCAAAATTCACAGCCGTTACCATCAGTGCTGATTCCCCGTTCGCCGATTCTGTACTGGTCGAGATTTACGACCGCAACATCCTGGGGATCAATGAAATTACCGGAAAGGATAATGTCGTTACCGGATTGCCTTTCCCTAACCCTTCGGCAGGGAACATCAGCATACCTGTAACAGTCAAAAAACAAGTAGAACTGGTATGTTCAGTTCTTTCAACACAATCTGTCACCCTCATCGAAAGCAGGTCGAATTATACTCCGGGCTCCTATATCCTGAAGACAGATCTTTCGGCACTGTCACCCGGGATATATATCCTGGTAATAAGGACTGCTTCAGGGGAAAAGATCTCTACCCGTAAGATCATAAAATATTGAAAATGAATGATGAAAGCGGGCAACTTCCGCTATTTATCAATGTCTTCATTATAACCAGATTAAAAAAAGCCGTATATGAAAAAACTTTTATCACTTTTATTATTTCTCGGACTTGCAACCTTTATCCAGGCCCAGACAATGACCGTTTACCTTAGCGGAACGGTTACTGCTGATTCTACAGGAGCACCGATTCCCAATCATGAAGTTATAATACACAGTGATTCGTCTTCGGGGTTTGTATTCTATGCAACCCGTATGACAAACGCCAGCGGCCATTATGATTGTACTATAACTAATGTTCCGACCGCCTCAGCAGTTACTTTCTTCGTAGCCACCCACGATTGTCACAACAACCTGGTCATCCATACCTTCCTCAGTACCAACTCACCTGCAACGGTGAATTTTGTGATCTGTTACGGGGTATACTGCCAATCGGCATTCACCTATCAACAGAGTGTCACCAATGTTCTTAAATATGAATTTACTGATGCCAGTACAAGCAGCGGAACGGTTATCAGCTGGTCGTGGGACTTCGGTGATCCTGCATCAGGTATAAATAACAACTCCTCAATACAAAACCCTACCCATACCTACACTTCAACCGGGGTCTATACGGTTTGCCTTACCATTGCAACCTCTACAGGGTGCACAAGCACTGCTTGCGACACTGTTCACGCCGGGGTAGTTCCTCCGGCCAATTGTGAGAACAATTTCACTTACACCTCAGCCCTGCTCACCCTCTCGTTCCACGGCACAACCAACAGCACCTATCCCACAACCTATAGCTGGCAGATGGGAGACCCTGCCGGAACGGTACTTACAGGGAAAGACGTCACTTTCACATATCCTGCACAGGGAGCCTACAACGTGACTCTCGCGACCATCGATTCGGTTAACTGCCAGTGGAACAGGACAAAACAGGTATACGCCCATTCAACCTGCGATCTCAACGGTTATGTTTACATGGGAGTTCACCCGGTTGACCATGGCTGGATAGACCTGATCAGGGTGGATTCAAACAATGTGATGACCATCGTGCAGGGTAAGGAATTCGGGGATTCCCTTGGAAGTTATCATTTCGGCGGGGTAGGTGCAGGAAATTATTATCTCGAAGCCAGGCTTCTGCCTGCCTCAACAAGGTACGGCCATTTCATGCCGACGTATTATATATCATCTCTTACCTGGCAGGATGCTAACCTGATCACCCTCGGGGCTGCACAGAATCCTTATACCATTCATCTTGTTGAATGTGTACCGCCGGCCTCGGGTAACGGAAGCATCCATGGGGAGATAAGCCAGGGTGGAATTAAATTCGGCGGAAACGGTGCAGGAATACCTGGAGTGATGGTTATGCTGTTCGACCAGAACAATAAACCGCTCGGCTACACAATAACAGACACCACGGGAAGTTTTATTTTTGACAACATTGCATACGGAACTTACATTGTCAAACCCGAAAAAGCCGGCATTGTGTCCAACCAGGCCCAGACAACCATCGACAACAATAAGCCCAGCGTAACGCTTCCATTTACTCTCAGCGGGGGCCAGATTATTTACGGGATAAGTGATCCGGGAGCAAACATAAGCTATCTTGGCGAACTTTATCCAAATCCCGCCCCAGGGCAGAAAGTCAGTTTCAGAGTTAACAGTCTTAAGGATATGTCATTGACCCTTAAGCTTTTCAACACCCTCGGACAGGCAGTGATACAGGATGCAGTGAGGATTGAAACGGGGATGAATACTGTGGAAATCGACATTTCTTCACTCAGGTCAGGGCCATATTTTCTGAAGATCCAGTCACCGGACGGCAAAATAATTATAAAGAAACTAACAGTACTCGGTGAAACTCGTTAAACTACACATTCAACTCAAACAATCAAGGAGGTCGTCAGAAATGAACGGCCTCTTTTTTTTGCATGGATTTTTCTATCTTCGTAGATCCTTTATCTGACCCAGCCTTTTAAAATGAGTGTACCGGCCGAGGTATTTGAGCAATGTTTGCGGAACGAGCCTCGCGGCCAGGAAGTACTTTATAAGGCTTATGCATCCCGTATGTTTGGTCTCTGCTTAAGGTATTCAAGCAACCGGATAGAGGCTGAGGACATTCTCCAGGAAGGTTTTATAAAAGTGTTCAGGAGCCTGCCCACCCTGAGGTCTTTTGAGAACTTTGACCCCTGGATCCACCGCATAATGGTCAATTCAGCACTCAATTATTATCAACAGCAGTTAAAACTCAAGAATGAAATAAGTTTAAAAAATGAGATGCCTGATGCAACCATTCCTGAAGATGCCCTGTCTAAGTTATCATATAAGGAGCTTCTGAGTATACTCCAGGGACTCCCCACGGGTTACCGGACAGTGTTCAACCTTCATGTAATGGAAGGATATAATCACAGGGAGATTGCAGAAATGCTGGGGGTCTCTGAAAACACTTCAAAGACTCAGCTGTTCAAGGCCAAAAACAGAATGAAAAAAATATTAACAAGAATATTGTAAAGAAACATGCAGGATACCGATCCCATAGAAGAACGTTACAGGAACGCTTTCTCAGGGTTTGAGCCCCCTCCTCCCGAACATGCCTGGGAAAAGATCAGGAAAGGGATACAACCTGAGGGTACAAAGGAAGGGAGAATGGCTGCTTTTATAAACAAGCTGGCGAACTTTGGGAATTCACCCAGGCTATACCCTCTGCTTGCAAGCGCAGCCATGATACTGCTGCTGATCATCATCTGGACTTCCTATTCAAACAAGCACAGCATACAGGGCCATGCCTATGCCGGTGAAACGCGGATTTGCAGGGGGACCGCCTACCTGTTCAAGGTATATGACAAGGTAAAACCCTGGGATACAGTGAGGCTTATAAAGTCAGTGCCTGTTGACGACAACGGGTTTTACCAGTTCGGCGGCCTGAATCACGGAAATTACATGATACGCATCAATCCATTGCCGGGTGCGGAAATCACGCGCAACTTCATGCCCTCATTCAACGACCAGGATTCAGCAGCAGCTAAAGTCAATATTATAAAAATAGACCGGGAAGATCCGACTGTGGATATTCACCTGGTTCCCAGATAATTTCAATGTTTTAAAGGTTAATTTTAACAGGCAGGAATGGGGTTTTATTCCTGGTCAGAGGCATGCCATTCGGCATAGGACGAAGAAGTCTCCCTTAGCACAAGATGGTGAAGCTTAATTCCGATGGGTAACAGCCCCTTGATACGGTTTGCAAAATCTATCAGGATATTTTCACTGGTAGGCTGGTAATCCACATAGACCACATTGGTGAATGGTTCGCCTTTAGGAATTGCCCCCTCGTCTTTCATTGAAGAATGGAGGATGAGCGCATGGTCGAAACTATCAATGATGTTTGATTTGATCATGCACTTCAGGTCTCCAAAATCCATGACCATTCCGTATTTACATGATGCCTTATCACTAAGCGGCGTACCGGTAACGGTAACAGCAAGCTCATACGAATGGCCGTGAACATTCCGGCAGGGACCATCATAGCCTTTCAGGGCATGCGCGGCCTCAAAACGGAATTCCTTGGTTATTCTTATCATCTGCATCTCACCTGTAAAATTAAGCTTTTTCAGATTATCGACAAATGTTCAAGTACTATCTTCGTCCCAATAATGATCAGGACCAGTCCGCCAATGATCTCGGCCCATCTCGGAGAGATATGGATGGATCTTTCACCCACCCAGGCGCCTGCAATGGAATTGAGAAAAGTGACGAGGCCAATGGTAATGACGGCAAGAAGAATATTTACTTTTACAAAGCCGAAGCTGACACCCGTCATAAGAGCATCAATACTGGTCGCCAGCGAAAGGGTCAGCAGTATCTTCCAGTCCCTGATATCCACCTCTCGTTTTTTTTCAGCATCCCCGAAAGATTCATAGATCATCCTCAGGCCGATAAATGCAAGGATGCCAAAAGCGATCCAGTGATCCACCTTTTCCATGTAGAATTTTAATGAGGAACCTGCCAGCCAGCCGATGACCGGCATAACAGCCTGGAACAATGCAAAAAAGAAAGCGAATTTCAGGATGTCATTTCTTTTCAGCTTCTTCTGCGCCCCAAAGCTTAACGAAACCGCAAAGCAATCCATTGAAAGACCGATGGCAATAAGGAAGAGCTCGAGGAAACTCATTTGCGGAAAGTCAGGGTTTTCTTTTTTAAAAGTCGGCAGTCTGCAATTTGCTTTATGCTGACTGCCGACTGCAGACTGTGTTCATATAAGTGAAACGATTTTCTCCAGCCATCTGGCGTCAATTTCGTCAAATGAGTTCAGTGATTTGCTGTCGACATCCAGGATTCCTGTTATTTTTCCTGATTTGTCTCTCAGGGGGATCACAATTTCGGAACTGGATGCTGAATCACATGCAATATGCCCGGGAAATTGATTAACATCCTGAACAACTACAACTTCACCCCTGTCAATTCCTGCCCAGCAAACGCCTGTATGTTTTTTAAGGACCTGGCATGCCAGGGGCCCCTGGTAGGTGCGCACAGTGAGTTCTCCATCGATCAGCATGTAAAACCCTGTCCAGTAAAAATATTCCATTTTATTATGCAGGACAGCCACGATAGTAGCCATCCGGGCATCAGGATCGGCGGTTTTGGTGAGCAGATCCCCGAGCTGGGAAAAAAGCCGGCCGTACCTTGCCTGTTTCCTTGCCGCTTCCATCACTCAGATCTTCTCAAGTTCTACAGTGAAATGCCTCATGATAGGGGCTTCGCGAACAATCTTAAAACCTGTTTTGATAGTACTCCTGCGGTCCCAGATGTTTTTCAGTCCTGCCGCCACAACATCCATATGGTTATTGGTATATACCCTGCGGGGGATGGCGAGCCGCATAAGCTCCAGCTCCGGGTAACGGTTCTCACGGGTTACCGGGTCCCTGTCGGCAAGTATGGCCCCAATCTCTACCCCTCTTACCCCGGCTTCCACATAAAGGTGCACCGCAAGGGTCTGGGCTACAAACTCCTCCTTCCTTACATTCGGAAGAAAACGTTTGGCATCTACAAAGATGGCATGACCGCCCACAGGCTGCTGTATGGGGATCCCCATGGCCATAAGCTTATTGCCAAGGTATTCTACCTGCCTGACCCTTGTTTCAAGGTAATCGAACTCGGTAGCTTCATACAGTCCTCGGGCAATAGCATTAAGGTCCCGGCCGGCAAGCCCGCCGTAGGTGATATATCCTTCGTAAATGATCTCAAACACGCTGGCCTTGTCAAACAAATCCTTATCACGCATGGCGATGAACCCGCCAATATTCACAATGGCATCCTTCTTGGCGCTCATGGTGATGGCATCAGCATACGAAAACATCTCCTTTACGATCTCGCGTATCGATTTATTCTGGCAGCCATCCTCCCTTACCTTAATGAAATAAGCATTCTCGGCAAAACGGGCAGAATCCATAACGATCTTCTTCCCGTATTTGTCGGCAAGCTGCCTTACAGCTTTCATATTGGCCAGAGAAACAGGCTGTCCTCCCGATGAATTGCAGGTTATGGTGAAGATGATGAAGGGGACCCTGTCGCCGTTCTCAGCCAGCACCTTTTCCAGTTTTACAAGGTCAATATTCCCTTTAAAAGGATGTGCCAGTGTTGTGTCAAAAGCCTCGTCAATGGTGCAGTCAACGGCTTTTGCTTTGCGGAATTCAATATGGCCTTTGGTGGTGTCAAAATGTGAGTTCCCCGGAACTAAATGTCCTTCTTTAACGAGCACTGAAAAAAGTACATTTTCGGCAGCGCGGCCCTGGTGGCAGGGCAGCACATATTCAAATCCCATGATATCCCTGATGGCATCCCTGAATTTAAAGAAAGAAGAAGCCCCTGCATAACTCTCATCACCAAGCATCATTTCACTCCATTGCCTGTCGCTCATCGCGCCCGTCCCGGAATCGGTGAGGAGATCAATAAAAACGTTAGCGCTTTTAAGGTTGAACAGGTTGAATTTTGCTTCTCTGATAAATTGTTCCCTTTCCGCCCTGGTGGTCCGGCGGATGGGTTCGACCATCTTGATCCTGAATGATTCTGCAAAGGGAAGTTCCATAAACGTAAGTTAATTAACTGCAGGCAAAGGTAGGTTTTTTTTTGAAACGATTTTTTTCAGTAAAGTTTGTCCAAATGCCAAAAATGCTGTAGGTTTGCTCAACCGGAACACCTTAATATAACACATAAAATAATATTAATTTTCAGGAGGAAACATACCATGACTACCCAAACTGATGCCAAAACAGGCATACTAACGAAACTATCTGATCTTAATGAACTTGCAAAAAAATCAGGAAAAAAACGCCTGGCTGTGGCCGTGGCACAGGACGAACACTGCCTTGAAGCGATATGCGCCGTTGACAGGATGGGCCTTGTTGAAGCTATCCTGATCGGCAATGAAAAGAAGATCAGGGAAATTGCAGGCAAACTCAAGCTGGATGTCAGCCAGATGAAGATCATCAATGAAGAAACCGATGCACAGGCGGTGAGAACCGCTGTGAAGATGGTCAGGGAAAAGCAGGCCGACATCCTGATGAAAGGCTTTGTTGCAACAGCTACCTTTCTAAGGGGGGTGCTTGACAAGGAAAACGGATTGCGCAAGGGTGATGTGCTTTCACATTTCGCCCTCTTTGAAATTCCCACCTATCATAAATTACTTGGCCTGAGCGATGCCGCCATGATCCCGGCCCCGGATTTCAAGACCAAGGTTGCCATCGTAAACAATGCTGTGGAATTCATGAACAAGCTGGGGTATACAAAACCCAAGGTTGCTGTGCTTGCCGCTGTTGAAATGGTGAATGAGGCAATGATCGCTACCACCGAAGCCGCCCTGCTTTCGAAGATGAACCAGCGCGGCCAGATCAAAAACTGTATCATTGACGGTCCGCTTGCATACGATAACGCTGTAAGTGCAGCGAGTGCAAAACATAAAGGCATTATCAGCGATGTGGCCGGCGACGCCGACCTTCTGATAGCTCCCGACATTGAAGCCGGCAATATGCTTTACAAATCATGGGGCTTTTCGGCTAATGCACAGCTTGCAGCCGTAGTACTCGGGGCAGCTGCACCAATTGTTCTGACTTCCCGCTCCGATACTGAAGAATCGAAACAGGCATCCATCATCATGGCTGCCGCAATATAAGATTGATGCCGGAGTATTCCGTTTTAAGTGAGGGCATACATAATACTAATCCGTAACAACTAGTCTATGGGCAGTAAACTGTTCACTATCAAGCCAATCCAGGAACTTCTCGACGAAGCGGCTGATAACAAGCAGGGGTTCAAAAAAGCCCTGACTGCAACCAACCTTACCACCCTGGGGATAGGAGGCATCATTGGCGCGGGTATTTTTGTCCTCACGGGTCAGGCCGCTGCGCAGTATGCGGGACCTGCAATCGTGATATCCTTCATCATTTCCGGTATTGCCTGTGCTTTTGCAGGGCTCTGCTATGCCGAGTTTGCAAGCATGATCCCGATTTCAGGCAGCGCTTATACCTATGCCTATACCACGCTTGGCGAATTCCTCGCATGGATCATCGGGTGGGACCTTATCCTTGAATACCTGTTTGCAGCTTCAACCGTTTCGGTGGGCTGGTCGGGATACATGGTGAGTTTTCTTCATGACCTGGGAGTGAACCTGCCGGTGCAGTTCACCGCGGCTGCAGGTACCACCCTTATCGATCCCCCGGGACCCATAAGCTGGGTACCTAAAACAGCCGAATTGGTTAACCTTCTTACTAAACAGGGAGTAGATGTCGCCTCCCTTCCCACAACCCATGCCATTTTGAACATCCCTGCCATGTTCATCATCGGGATCCTTACCCTGCTTCTGATCATAGGGATCAAGGAATCGGCCAGTTTCAACAATGTAATGGTCATAACCAAGGTAGGGGTGATCATTTTGTTTGTAGTTATAGGCTTTTTCTTTGTGAAAGCTGTCAACTGGAAGCCTTTCATACCTCCAAACACAGGTGAGTGGGGGCACTTCGGATGGTCGGGAATATTCCGGGCGGCGGGTGTGATCTTCTTTGCCTATATAGGGTTCGACGCGGTTTCCACAGCGGCCCAGGAAGCTAAAAACCCTCAAAAACACATGCCTATTGGTATCCTTGGGTCACTGGGGATATCCACCATCTTATACATCCTCGTGGCTATAGTGCTTACCGGTATCATAGCTTACCCCAGGCTGCTGGTTCCCGATCCCGTTGCCGTCGGAGTTGATTCCATGGGCGATAAGATGTTCTGGCTCAGGCCTATTATCAAGATTGCGGCACTTGCAGGTCTTAGTTCAGTAATCCTGGTGATGCTTCTTGGCCAGCCCAGGATCTTTTATACCATGGCCAAGGACGGGCTTCTTCCATCGGTATTCGCAAAAGTGCACAAGAAGTTCAAAACCCCTTACATCAGTTCGTTGCTTACCGGTCTGGTTGCCATGATACTGGCCGGGGTTCTTCCGATAGGCATCCTTGGAGAGCTGGTATCCATAGGTACCCTGCTTGCATTTACTATTGTTTGCATCAGCATTATCTTCCTCAGGAAGAGCAGGCCCGATATCCCCAGGCCGTTTAAAACTCCTTTTGTACCCTGGATCCCTCTTCTTGGGGCAATCTTTTGTGTCGGCCAGATGGCCGCCCTCCCCCAGGACACCTGGCTGCGGCTGCTGATCTGGATGTATATAGGGTTTCTGATCTATTTCATTTACAGTATCCGTAAAAGTGTGATCGGCTTGCGCACAGGAAGGGATCTTAACCGGGTGAAAGAAGGCGCTATGGTAGCCGGGATTTACGCCGGTTATGCTAAATTATTCAGTGTTAATCCAATGATGGTCAGAGCTTTCGCCCTGCTGTTCCTGCTTGTTTTACCCTATGCCCTGCTATGGATACTGTTTCCTCATTTTGTCATTCTGAGGATATCTGTTGCGGCCGGGCTAACTGTAATACCGTACCTGCTGGCATGGTCAGTCTTTGAAACGAAAAGTACCTGAGCCTGAAAAAAATTCGAGATTATGGAAATGGACAATGTGCGGGTGATTGCAATCAACCCGGGTTCCACATCGACTAAAATAGCGGTTTTTCAAAACGACAAAGCCGTCTTTTTAAAGACAATAAAACATACTGCAGACGACCTGGCCCCGTTTCCAAAGATCCCCGACCAGTTCCAGTTCCGCAAGAATATCATCATTCAGCAGCTTGCCGATGCCGGCATCAACCTCGAGCAGGTAAAGGTAGTCGTTGGCAGGGGAGGCGTGCTTAAACCTATTCCTTCAGGAGTTTATGAGGTCAACGAAGCAATGATCCACGACCTCATCTATTCCGAGACCGAACATGCCAGTAACCTCGGCGGACTTATTGCCAATGACCTGATCAAGAACATCCCGGGAGCCAAAGCTTACATCGCCGACCCGGTGGTTGTTGACGAACTTGAGCCCCTCGCCAGGATCGCAGGACATCCGCTCTTCAAAAGAGTTTCTATCTTCCACGCCCTCAACCAGAAAGCAATCGCAAGGGAATATGCACGCGCCGTTCAGAAACGCTATGAGGACATCAACCTTATCGTGGCCCATCTCGGGGGAGGCGTAACCGTTGGAGCGCATAAAAAAGGCAAGGTTATAGACGTAAACCAGGGAGTCGACGGCGAGGGTCCTTTCAGCCCCGAACGTAGCGGCACCCTGCCCGTAAACCAGCTTATAAAGATATGTTTCGCCGGCGAATACGACATGAAGCAGATCAAGAAAATGGTTACAGGCGAAGGCGGGCTTGTCGCCTACCTGGGAACCAACAATGCAGCCGAAGTCGAGCAAAGGGTCAAAGCCGGTGACGAGGAAGCAAAGCTAATCTACCAGGCAATGGCATACCAGATAGCCAAAACCATAGGCGAAATGTACACCGTTTTGAAATGCGAATGCGATGCCATCCTTATTACCGGCGGAGTTGCCTACGATAAAATGTTCGTAAGCTGGATACAGGAAAGAGTGTATAAGCTTGCCCCGGTGCAGATCTACCCTGGTGAGGACGAAATGAGGGCCCTGGCTCAGAATGGCATCATGGTACTGAAAGGCGAGATCACTCCAACACTTTATATTTAATCAACGATGAAACGTATTTTTTTGATCCTTTCAGGCCTGGTTTTACCGGGCCTGATTTTTGCCCAGTCGAAAACGATGAGCATGGAAGAAGCCACCATTGGCAGGGGGCTTACTGCAAAAACCCTTTCACAGCTTCAGTGGAACGGCGATGATGATACCTGGTTCTTCGTTGAGAAGAACAACCTTGTAAAGGGATATGCCGATAAACAAGTCGCAGATACTGTACTTAGGCTCCAGGCTCTGAATTCCAGGTTAAAGGAGATGAAAGAGGACAGCCTGCTGCGTTTCCCTGCCATTAATGCTTATAAAACCAATATGTTTACGTTTACTTCAGGGAATAAGATCTTTAATTATAAGCTTGCGGATGGCATTCTGCAAAAACTCAATTCCTGGACCGATAAGGCGGAAAATACCGACATTGAGCCACATAGCTTTAAGGTAGCGTATACAGTGAAGAACGACCTGTTTGTAAGCGTAAACGGAACGGAAACCAGGGTTGAGGCCTCGGCTGATCCTGACATAACCTATGGTGCAAGCAGGGTTCACCGTAATGAGTTCGGGATCACCAAAGGAACCTTCTGGGCCCCTTCAGGCGACAAGCTTGCCTATTATTATATGAACGAAAAAGGCGTGGCCACCTATCCCCTCGTCAACATCACCGATCCCATAGCTGTTGTAAACCAGGTCAAATACCCTATGGCAGGCCAGACGAGCCATAGCGTTAACGTGCATGTGTGGTCGGCCGGAACCAACAGTCATATCGAGCTTCAGACCGGCGGAGATACGGCAAAGTACCTTACGAACATCACCTGGAGCCCCGACAGCAAGATAATTTATATTGCCGTGCTGAACAGGGAGCAGGACAGCATGTGGATGAAGACCTATGATTCAGAATCAGGGAAATACCTGAAAACCCTGTTCCTGGAAACCGACCCCAAATACGTGGAACCCCTGCACGGGCCTGAGTTCATCAATAAAGATGCATCAAGGTTTTTATGGCAGAGCCGGCGTGACGGGTATAACCATATATACCTTTACGAAGCATCGGGGAAACTCATCAAACAACTGACCAACGGGCTATGGGAAGTGAGCGGTGTGGCAGGCATCGATCCCAAAAGCGAAAAGATATTCTACAACTGCAATAAGGGTAATCCCATAGGCAGGCAGCTGTGTTCGGTGGATATAAAAACCGGCGCAATTAACGGGATCACCTCATCCGAAGGCAGTCATACCGCAAAAATAAGCACAAACGGGAATTTCATACTGGATACTTATTCAACAACGGCTCTTGCCCGCAGGATACAGCTCCTGGATGCAAAAGGTGATTTAAAGAAAGAACTCTTCAGCGATGTGAACCCCTTGAAAGCCTACAAGATCGGCAGGATGTCGGTTTTCACGATCAAGAACACAGAAGGCAATAATCTTTATTGCAGGCTTATAAGGCCTATAGATTTCGATTCCCTGAAAAAATACCCGGTGATCATTTATGTTTACGGCGGACCGCATTCCCAGATGGTCACCGACAGCTGGCTGGGAGGTGCAGGACTATGGCTGAACTACCTGGCCGAACAGGGGTATATTGTATTTACCCTCGATAACCGCGGGACTTCCGAAAGGGGTAAGGAGTTTGAGCAGGCAATCTTCAGGCATGTGGGAGATGCCGAGGTTGAAGACCAGATGGCGGGGGTGAAATACCTGAAGTCATTGCCCTGGGCCGACAGCACGAGGATAGGGATCAACGGCTGGTCTTACGGCGGGTTTATGACCATTTCGATGATGGTGAGAAACCCCGGGGTGTTCAAGGTTGCTGCCTGCGGCGGGCCGGTGATCGACTGGAGGTATTACGAAGTGATGTATGGTGAAAGGTATATGGATACTCCCCAGGCAAATCCCGAAGGTTATAAGAATGCCTCACTTCTGAATTATGTAAAGAAACTTCGCGGAAAACTGCTGATAATCCAGGGGTACCAGGATGAAACGGTGCTGCCGCAGAATGGGCTGTCGTTCATTAAAAAATGTGTGGATGAAGGCAAGCAGGTCGATTATTTCATTTATCCCGGGCATGAGCATAATGTTCGCGGAAAGGACAGGGTGCACCTGAATGAGAAGTTTTTTGAATATTTCAGGGATAATTTGTAATCGCCGCATACGTTCTCACATCACACCGCCACTTTCACTCGCATATTTGCATCGCGGCTACGGTGGCTGCGGAGCGAAGTTATGATTTACTTCTCCAGCCAGTATTAAGCTCCTTGCACCTGATGCCGCTTATGCAAAATGCTCATTCAAATAATGTGGCTTGTGTGATGTGCTTCGCTCCGGACACCTGATGCAGCTTATGTGAAGTGCTTCGCTCCATAAATTTTTTGCAACTTTGTAATCCTTTGCATTTTCTCATGAATATCCCACTTGACAATATTCACAAACCTTCTCTCCTGGTTGATGAAATAATATGCAGGGAGAATATCAGGCGGATGGCGGACAAAGCCAGGCGGCTGGGGGTGAAGTTCAGGCCTCATTTCAAGACCCACCAGTCAAAACTGATCGGAAGATGGTTCAGGGAGGAGGGAGTTTCAGCAATCACGGTATCAAGCATGTCCATGGCCTCATATTTTATTGAGGATGGCTGGGATGATATTACGATTGCCTTCCCGGTAAATATCAGGGAATTTTCAGAGATCATGGATCTGTCGGCCAAAGCAAGGCTGAATATCCTGGTAACTATGCCGGAAACCCTGGAGGCCTTCAGCGGCCTTCTGAACAAAGTCAGTCAACCGATCGGTGTATTTATCAAGATAGATACAGGTTACCACAGAACCGGCCTTCAGCCTTCAAACGAAGATGAGATAGAGAAGATCATCGCCGTCAGCAACAGCAACCCCTTACTGAAATTCAAGGGATTCCTCACCCATACCGGGCAAACATACCAGGCAAGAGGGAAGGAAGAAATTGAAAAGATCAGTTGGGAAGCTTTCAGGCAGATGCTTGCGTTAAAGACCAGGTTTGGGTCTCGGCCTATTATACTTTCGGTCGGGGACACCCCGGCATGCAGCATCCTTGAGAATTTTCAGGGCATGGACGAAATACGGCCGGGAAATTTTGTCTTCTATGATGTGATGCAGGCTGTTATCGGGAGTTGCGAATCCAGAAGCATAGCTGTTTGCATGGCCTGTCCGGTTGTTTCAAAGGATGCTTCAAGGAATGAGATAGTTATATACGGAGGAGCCGTTCACCTGTCCAAAGAATCCTTGATGTACAAGGGACGGCTGATTTTCGGACTTGTATGCATGCTCTCTGAAAAGGGATGGTCGCCTCCTTTAAAGGATTGCTATGTGAGCGGGCTTTCCCAGGAACACGGTATTGTAAAAGTAACATCCGAAGTATTTTCTTCAATCAGACCGGGAGACCTGCTCGGTATCCTGCCAGTCCACTCCTGCCTTACCGCCCAATGCATGGGGTCCTACCTGATAGACGGTAAGTTAGCTGAAATCCACATGTAATTACTTGACTTTCTGTATCTTAATTTTTCGTCGATAATTTCCCGGCTTTCGTCGGAATTTAAGGCAGATTTATCGATTTTTTAACTTACTGAGTCTAAATAAAGTGTATCTTTGTAGCGTAATTTATTAATAATCAACTTTTTGTTAAACTTTTGTTAAAAACGCTCTTAAAACTAAACCACTGTAACATTACCCCAAGGGGTACGTCTTATGTTCGAATCAAGTTCAAAAGGACAAAAAACTAATTCAACCAAAATACCAAAACCAATGAAAACAACATTCTCCATAATATTGACAGTTCTCGGATTACAATATGGCTTACTTTTTGCAAACGGGACCTCAGCCCAGGCCATTTTCTCAGAGGCTCTCACCTATCCTTCGTACGAGGCCGTTCCTTCAACCTTAGTTTCTGATTTCAATGCAGAAGAGCTAAAAGTTTTAGCTCCAGTACTTCCGGTTGAAGCTGATTTCAGCGATAACGATCTAGTTACCCTGAGCAGTTCTTCTGCTGCTTCGCCTGCAACACTGGCACCAGTCACTCCTTCCGAAGCTGATTTTTACGATTCGGATGCAGATAATCTTAACACTCTCCTGCCTTACCTGGCTCCCATTATACCGGGCGAAGCAGATTTCCAGGACACCGATACAAAGGCAGGCGTGGATTCCTCAGCTCTGGCCCCTGTATCACCTTCTGAAGCCACCTTTGACGACATTGTTTAGCTCATCATATCTATCCCCGGAATGTTAAAGCCCGATATTTGCGGGCTTTTTCTTTGATTTCCGCGCCTGGTAATACTTCCGCCCACCATACGCGACACC
>CAIJYT010000207.1 GCA_903824935.1 uncultured Bacteroidales bacterium
AAATCTTACGCAAGGTAGCTTCATAAATTTTAATTCTCAAGGCCAGGCCCTTCGGGTGCCGTCATTTTTTTGACTCTTCTATTTCTTCCGGGTAAAAAAATGACCGGCAGCCTTGATAATGAAAATTTATTCCGCTTATGAGTTGCCTAAGATTTTCATTTATCGCATAATCCATTTACAAACCATAAAAGCGGAGGTTCACATGAAAGCAAAAACAAATTCAAGTAAAAACGCCAAATCAGGCAAGCATTACCCAATCATTCGCCAATACCTGCCGGCATTTGAAACCAATGAGGCCAGCCAGGCCATGGAGCAGGCCATCAACTCATTCTGCCCAGGCGAAAAGCCCAGCGCCATCTTCAAATTAAATATCTATGCCCCCAGCGGCAAAACTTCAGCAATGTATAAGTTTGCCACAGCCCGGGAACTTCGCAACTTCATCCTGTTAAACGATATTCCCCGTTATCAAATCTGGGGGTAACAGCTAATGGGGCCTCTGGTCTGTAAAACCGGAGGCCCCATTTATCCTGAAACACACGATTTTACTAAGCAATCCGAAGCAAACCAGGAAAGTCTGAATAAATATATGTTATGCGCACAGTTATGCGCAAAGTAATAGAAATCTTTAAAACATCAGTAAATACAGATGATACAGAACATGCAAATTAGCTTCCCAAGCTGGGGGTCGTGGGTTCGAGTCCCATTTACCGCTCGCAGCAGATTGCACCCGATTTCTTCGCAAAAGCCCCGTAAACCTCACGAAAACAAGGTTGACGGGGCTCTTTTTATGCTCTATCCTGAAAATATATTTTGCAATCAAAAGCAAAAAAAGCAGCATTTTCGTATATTTGAGTCTTATGTATTACGAAACTGTTGCAAGTATTTTATAGTATTAACCCCGGGCGAGTCCCGGATCCGGTTTCTAGGCCAGCCGTATAAAATTTTCAGGGTAAATAAAAAAGGAGGTCACATGAATCAATTTAAAGGGAAACAACCAGGAGCCGGTCGTATGATTAAAACGATCCTGTTCCTTCTGCTCATGGGCGCAGGTATTCTGCTCACAAACTCCTGTTCCAAATCAACAGGTGATAGCACTTCTGTCAGTGTTAACGGGCTGCTGACGGTCGACCATACCACATACACCATGCAGGATATCAGCAACAAGCTAGCTCTTTTTCCCGATTATGACGAATTTGATTACCATGACTTCCTTACAGAGGTGAACAAACACGGGGTGACCGGCGCACCCTATCTCATCGCTAATGAGGTGGTGACATATAATTCAACCGACAACCAGGGGAAGAAAATCTCACTTAGCGGGCTTCTTGTGTATCCCTATAAAATGTACGGGAAGATCAGCGCCCCCATTTTATCGTTCAACCATGCTACCCAGATTATGAAAAAACTTGCTCCCTCGGGCTGGAAAAATGCAAGCTGGGAGGAATATAAAAGCTACCCTGAGGCCCTGCTCGCAAATATCATGGCCTCTGTTTACGGCTGGATCATTATCATGCCCGATTACCAGGGTATGGGGCAGGATGTAGGCGAGATGCATCCCTTCTGCGTGAGGGACAGGCTTGCAGTTGCTACTGCCGACATGGTACAGGGGGCTATCGCTTCACTTGGGAGCACTGCCAGTGAGTATGTGACCTGGAACGGACAGGTATTTTTGATGGGTTATTCCGAAGGGGGATTTGTTACAATGGCAGCCCAGCGTGAACTCGAGGCAAGAAATGTAACAATGAAAGGGGTTGTTTGTATGGAAGGGCCTTACGACCTCACCGGGGCAATGCTGCCGATCATGCTTGCCGACAGCGCTTTTCCACAGCCATACTTCCTTCCCATGACCATTGCTGGGTATAATGCGATCTATCCGAATTCCTTTAAATATAATGTGGTTCTGAAAGAACCGTACCTGACCAACCTTCCTAAATTTTCCACCGGGTTTTACAGTGACAGTGTGGTAAATTCCTATATGCCTGCCAATAAAGTGCTGAAAGATATCTTCACTGATGCTTTTATAGATACACTGAGCTACCAGGGAAGCCTTGCGTTCAATATCTTTTCGGCGAATAACTCATACACGGGCTGGACCCCGAAATCACTGATGTACCTATGGCATTGTGTAAACGATGACTGTGTGCCTTTTTCAAATTACCAGTCGGCCCGTAAACACTTCGATGATATGGGGCTGCTGAATGTAGTGTACTATGAATTTCCCGCGGTCGCTCCCGATCCCTCAAAAGGGACTATCCACCAAAGGATAGCCCCTATCGCTTTCTTAGAAGGTTCACTTTGGATACTCTCGCACCAGTAAGCCTGCTTCATCGGTTGGATTTTTTTGCAGGATGGAGATATCAAACCATCAGGTTAGGTGGTTCCCGATGGCTTTTCTTATTCCCCGGCCATCGTGAAAGTGCCGGCATTGAAAAGCCAGATCACAGGGTTTTCAAGGAAGTTGCCAATGCTGAATGGTTTGACGGCCATGAGGTTTTCAAATGTGAGGTTATGCATGAGGATCTCCTCCGGTGAAGTTTCCTTTTGAGGAAGCTCCAGCCCCGATAAGCGGATCGTGATCCCGATATAGGATTTCTTTCCGTCAACTTCCCTAAGCATCTCACCGAACATTTTCAAACCTGTTTTACTGATAACATTTGCAAGGGCTTCATTATTGGGAAGGAAAATGCTGACCGAAGGTGAGTTCTTATCAAAATTTGCCACTACCCTCAGAGTGACGGAATCAGGTAAAAAGATGTTTCCGATTAACCCGTTAACCGCTTCATTCACCTGGCTGAATGTAAGCAAACCCGGAGAAGCAAGTTTGAGTACTCCCGTAGGGTAAGAGCCGAACGACAGAGCCTCGCATACCGGGAAAACGGCTTTACCGGCGCTGGAAATCATCCTGAAGTCGGGTTCCCCCGAATTCTCCGGAGGAAGAAAAGAAATACCTTTCTTTGTGGAAATAAAGAAATCGGGACAAGCAGAAAGACCGGCGTCTGTTCCGGACAGCGATCCGAAACCGACCGCGTATCCGAGTTCTCCTATACTTGCGTCCTTCCTTGTGTTAATGTATTTTCCCCTGATCCCGTCATCTCCCTCAGGATGGTATATCAGTTTGTGATGCCCGATTGCGATCTCGGTAATCCCCGACTTCCTAAGCCTGCCAGCCTCTATCAATGACAGTGCTGCATCCAGGGTGCCTTCGAAACGGAATATGCTGTCAAGGCCGGCAATCTCGAAAACCCTGAAGACTTCAGGGGCCACCGCGGCCAGGAAAAGTTCGCTTTGTCCCAGCAGCAGCTTTTTCTTTGTCTTTAAAAAAATCCTGATTCCTGCGCTTGACACATAGTGACATTCGGTCATGTCAATAACGATATCCTGTTCAATCCCGGCCAGATCCATCAGGGTGAGATCCAGTTCGTTGCTGTTTGTTGCGTCCAGCCTGCCTTTGAGCGTTACACAGCGAAGGCTGGAATTCGTGATTATTTGCATGATCAATTTTATTGATAATTAAAGAATCTAAAATAATACTTTTAAGCGAAACAGGGTTATAATTTTACGGCTCAAACATGAAATTGAATTACTTTTACTACTCAAATTATCCGGGAATATGTCAGAAATAATTGCAGGAGTCGGTTCACGCGTAAGGCACCCCCAGTTCGGGAAAGGAGTCATAGTACAGGTAAGATCGGATGCATGGGAAATCACCTTCATTGAAACTGGGACCCGCATCATCAACCGCAGTTTTGAAGGGCTTGAGTTCATAGAGGCGGTTGAAACGCCATCTGACCTGGCTACCTACGAAATGGTCGAAAAATCCATGATCAGGGTGCTTAGGCAGTTCAGCGACATACAGGAAACAGTGCTGCTGGGAAGCCGGTGGACCGGGGGAAAAATGGTGATGTACCCGGCCGACAAGTCGCTGAAGGAGAAGGAAATCCCTATGGAGGCATTCTTCCATAAGATCGTGATGCTGAGGGACAGACTGCGTGTTCTTGAGCAGAAGATCAATACCAGCAACATCAGCGATGAAGAAAAAGTAGAACTTCAGCAGTATATCACACGCTGTTACGGAAGCCTAACCACCTTCAACGTCCTTTTTAAAAATAAGGAAGACCAGTTCGTAGGGGAGAAAGGAGCCTGAGCATCCAATTATAAAGCAAATATTATGAAACGATCATTGCTGACTGGCATTTTAGCTGTAATCCTGTTGATTCCCTTCAGAACTGAAGCGGCGGCGGAAAATACAGCAGGGGACAGCCTTTACAAGCTGCTGAAATCACATGCTGCACCGGATACAGCAAAAGCAAGATTATTTCATGAATATGCCAGGACATTCATGACAACCAGGATGGATTCCGCTGAAAAATACTATAATCTCAGCCTCGAACTCTCAAAAAAACTTGGATATGATAAAGGGAAAATGAGAGCCCTGAATGGATTGGGGAATATTCTCCTGATATCAGGCAATCCCGGTGAGGCACTGACCCGTTTCACTGAAAGCATGAAGATTGCATACAAGGAAAATGATCCTGATTTTCTCTGTATGATCAATAATAATATGGGTGTGGCATTCGACAAGTTGGGGTTGCTCGACAGCGCAGTGAAATACAACCAGGTTGCCCTGGATTATGCCCAAAAGATCAAATCCGGGAAAAGGCAGGCTAAATGCCTTTCCGACCTGGCTACCAATGCCACTCACCGGGGAGATTATGAGAAGGCAATCTCATTCAACCTGAAGGCGAAGGAATTTTATGAGTCAGAGCATAATACCTTTGATCTTACCCTGGTATATATCCGACTGGGTGTTATATACAGTGAGATCAAGGACTTCAACAAATCCATACAATCCTATCGTATCGCCCTGAAATTTAATGATACCCTTAAAAATCAAAGGCTCAGGATGACCATGGTCAATAATATGGGTTACCTGTACTATGACATAAGAAAACAATATGATACGGCAAAGCTCCTGCTTAATGAAGCTCTGACTCTGGCCCAGCAGTTCAAGTCACTTGAAATTCTTGTTTCCGCCAGGATTAACCTGGGAAATATTGCCATGGAAGAGCAGGATTATAAAAAAGCGCTTGAATATTTTCTTGTTGCCTATAATTTGCCCCAGGTCGCAGGCATGAACAGGGAGCGTACCGCTCTTGAGGTTAATATGGGGGAGACATACCGTAAACTTGGAAACCCTGTCCTGGCCAGAAAATTCCTTTTGCTTGGCCTTGAAAATGCACAAAAGAACAGTTTCATGGAATTCAAAAAAAATGCCTTTCTGAATCTGTTTGAATTGGAAACCAGTCTTAATCATTATAAAATTGCAAATGAATACCTGGTCAAATACCATGGCCTTAAAGACAGCCTCTGGAACCGGGACATTAAAACCAGGATTGCCGAGCTTGAGTTTAAAAGTGAGCTTAACCGTAAGACTGCCCTTACTCAGATCCTTCAGCGAAAGAATGAGCTTAAGGAGCAGGTGATCAATAGACAAAGAATTCTTGTAGCCGGTATTGCTTTGGCGGTGGTGTTGCTGGTGGTTCTTGTTTTCGTGATGCTTGGAAGCCGGAACAGGATCAGAACCATCAACAGGATTTTAGATGAGAAGAACCATAAGCTTGAAGAACTGAACAAGACAAAGGATAAATTCTTTTCAATTGTTGCCCATGACTTGAAAAGTCCTTTCAATGCCTTGCTCGGATTTCTTTCTGACCTTGAAGAGAGTTATGATGAATTCGATGAGAATCACCGTAAGAAGATTATACAAAGCCTCAGGCGCAGCAGCAACAATACCTATAATCTTTTGGTAAACCTGCTTGAATGGGCACAGATCCAAAGAGATCCACTGTCAAACAATCCGAAGGAAGTGGAGCTCATGATTGTTGTATCGGAGGTGATGGAAGTACTGCAACCCAGGGCTGAAAGGAAAAAACAGTTGTTGCAGAACGAGGTTGAGCAGGGATTTACAATCTTTGCGGATCCCATGCTTATCAAATCCCTCCTGATAAACCTTGTTAACAATGCCATAAAATTCACTCCCCCTGCAGGAAAGATCAGGGTTTATGCAAATAAAGGCGGGGGGATGATCTCAATCTGCGTGGCTGATAACGGAATAGGAATCCCCGAGGACAAAATCCCGTTGCTATTTCGCCTGGACAATAGTTTCAAACGTATGGGCACTGAGTTTGAAGCAGGGACCGGACTTGGTCTTGTCATGTGCAGGGAATACGTCGAACTGATGGGTGGAGAGATAGTGGTTAAGAGCCGGCCGGGGGAAGGAAGTACCTTTTGCTGTTCAATCCCAATAATCGGCTAAACCGGGGATGGAACCTGTAAGAACCCTGATTTGAAATGATGAAACAATGCGGGTTCACCGGTCTGTAACGATTTAATTGCTGAAGTACTTCAGGATTAAATCCAACAATTCCTTCTTTGTAAGAGGTTTTACAATGTAATCATTACATCCGGCCCCTGTTGCCTTTTCCCTGTCGCCGGAGAATGCATATGCGGTCTGGGCAATTATTATCACATTCTTGTTGAATACCCTGATTTGACGGGTGGCTTCGTACCCGTTCATAACGGGCATCTGCATATCCATCAGCACTAAATCAAGATCGGGATGATCGCGGCACAGTTCAACTGTTTCAATCCCGGTTTTAGCAATTATTATTTCCCTTCTGAATTTTTTTAACAGATGTGAAATCAGTAATGCTGATGCGTCATCATCTTCAGCAACAAGAATTTTAAGGTTTCCGGAATGTTCGCTGTCAGAGTCGGCGAAGGATTCACTGTCGTTGGTGACAATTCCGGGAGGCACGGTTTTATATGGAAGTGTAAAATAAAATACCGAACCTTTACCTGTCTCACTTTCAACCCTGATCCTCCCTCCAAGAACTTCAACATAGGCTTTTGTGATGGATAATCCCAGGCCCGCCCCCTGCTGGGCCATCTTATTTGAGATATCTGCCTGGATAAAACGCTCAAAGATTGCAGCCTGCCTGTTTTTTGGTATCCCGATCCCTGTATCTTTTACGAAAAATTCAAGAACATCACTGCTTTGGCTATATCCCAGTTCAATTAAGCCTTCGTTGGTGTATTTGACGGCGTTTTTAACAAGGTTTGAAAGAATGGCATAGAGTTTTTCACGATCGGTAATAATAATGGCATTATTGGGGGCTAAAGAAATTTTTCTTGAAATATAAAGCCCTTTATCCTCAGCTTCATGCTTGAAAAAATTATAGATAAATTCGACCTGGTCATTGATATTGGTTTCAGATAGTGAAACTTCCATCATCCCCGATTCTATTTTAGATATATCAATGATGTCGTTGATGATATTGAGCATTCTTGTCCCGCTTCTCTCAATGATCCGGATATACTCCTTTTGTTCCTCACCATTGAGTCCTGGCTCTTTCAGCAAGCTTGCAAATCCAAGTATTCCATTCATGGGTGTGCGTATCTCATGGCTCATATTAGCGAGAAACGCCGATTTTAACCTGTCACTTTCTTCTGCACGTTCCTTGGCTTCCAATAATTCCTTTTCCTGTTTTTTCCTATCGGAAATATTCCTCATTGCCGCAACGCGCAAAATCTCACCTTTATACTTTATTTCCCTGGCCACAAGTTCCGCCGGAAAGAAGCTCCCGTTTTTTCGTCGGATAACCACTTCATAGGGGGCCGGACTTTTTTCCTTTAAGTTTTTTCTTATTATTTCCTGAAATTCAGGTATGACTAATAATTCGATTACGTTACAGCCAATTAATTCTTCCCTGGAATAGCCAACCATCTGAACAAACGAATCATTAGTATCCATGCCAATTCCATTGTTGTGAATGACTATTCCTTCGTAAGAAAGTTCCGACAGCTTCTTGAATCTCTCCTCACTCTCCCTGATCGTTCTTTCAGCAGCTTTTCTCTTGGCTTCTTCCCGTAAAACATTCCTGACTTTGGCAATTGAATAAAAATAGTATGAAATAATAATAAAAAGCAACGCAAAGGCCAGGATTAACCTATTACGAAGATGGGTAAGCGCTACGTATATGTCTTCTTCCTCGTACGAGATCAGGATCGTCCAATAAGTATTTCCGAGAGGAGCACGGTAA
>CAIJYT010000208.1 GCA_903824935.1 uncultured Bacteroidales bacterium
AACTTTCTCTACCAAGGGAGGTTCGAACTTTTTTACTGTTGTTTCCATTTTTGAAGGAATGAAGGGTTGAAGGAATGAAGGAATGAATGTCGAATATTGAACATTGAATATTGAGTCCCCTCCGAAAAGGGGGTTTACGTTAAAATGTAAAAATTAGTGATTATCATAAAAATTAGTGCCCTGTAAAAATTTCTGCTCAAAATTGGTTTCATGCTGATCTGTGGGTCAGGATAACCTGAGAGAAAGGATTCCAGGGCAGTTAAAATACTTGTTTTAAACGTTCTTTGACATATTTGTTTCGTAAAGTTAAGTATTCGTACAAGATTGATCCACAAGCATCTACAGTAAGCCCATGTTTTCTGCTTAAGTAATCCCCGGTATTTTGATTTATTATTTCGTAAGGGGAAGCTGAGTTGAAAGATGGATGCTTCCACATTGTTTCGCTTGTGCAGTTCTTCCAATGGACGATGTTTCATTTCCCGGCGCATGTGAGAACTCCGGATGGCTTGTTGGTTAAAATAGTAATGCCCTTTAGGTGTTTTTATGCGCCATCTGTCGTCCTTGCTGTTTTTGTGTTTCTTACAGAGAACAGCTTTAATTTGCTCGCCTGTCCATGTGTCGGTGACAAGTACACCTTCAGGGGTCATTTCTAAATCATACTTTGACTCCCCGCCCTGGATACCGGTAAAAACCATGTCGATGGTTTCGCAACAACTATCATTTGCTGGACTTTGGTATGCTCCATCAGCATAAACCTTTTCAATCGTCTGACCGGTAACTTCCATGGTTGCCTGGATGGCTGGTTCAACAAAGGCGGTGTCGGGGGTGTTGGCTTTTTCAACAAGTACATTGGTGATGAGGTTAAGGCTGTCCTCGGAGCAGGTCTCGGTAATATTTACGCTGTAGCCTTTTACTTTTTGGTCTCCTTTATTACGGTAAGCGCTGTCGGGATCATGCGGAGACTGGACACTGGATGAGGAGATTTCTTCTTTCGGGCGAAGTTCGATCCGTTGATCTTCCGTTACTTTGTACTGCTCATTAAATACACGCTGAAGTAGTTGAAAGGATTCGGTTTGGAAATTGCCAAATAAAGTCAGGAGCTTGTAACTCATACTACCGATTGGCTGCAATCTTCCCTTGATTTCTTCCCGGGTACTGCGATAAACAGTTTTTTGAGGTTCTTCTGTGGCAAGGTTTTCCAGCTGTTCCAGATCGACTGCAGACAGCATTGATTTTGCAGCTGTATCAAGTGTTTTAAAGAACAGGCAGAGTGTTTGATGGATGATCTCGTAACGGGTAAATAAAGCGATGTTGCTTCCGATGAGTTTACTGTCCATACGAATGCTGCGCCCATTGACATCAAACTCCTTGATTTGCTCGCTGGTAATTTTTGCAAAGGCTTTCCCCATTAAATCTTCACCACTTTGCTTTTGATGGTCATACATTCGTTTGCGTAACAGGTAATAGGTTGATTCTACCGGTAATTGATCATTCATGTTGAATAAACCTAATGCACTACGAGCCAGTAAGTTGAAACGACAATGCTCGAATAACTGTGAATCGCTCCATCCAAATGATTCTTTGAGAATCATCATCCCGATCAGAGTACGAACAGGGGCATTAGGTGCGCCGGTGGTGGTATTGAACAGGATACCGAATAGGGATTCATCGATTCGCATAACAATCTGGTCACGAAATTGGTTGTGCCAATGGCCTTGATCGCTATACTGTTTAAATGCTGAACTCTCCAGCAAGGTGGGGATGCTGGAGAATGCATCTAATTGCGATTCTTTGTTTGATTTCTTAAACATGGACGATGCTTTACTTATCGAAACAAATCTATCGCAAGAATACGAGAAAAACAAATTAAGATACTGACAGTCATTTGTTTATAACTACATCAAAAATAAAAATGGGTACCCTTTATAAAAAATCAAATTAACCCAAAATAGTCCCTCCGACTTTTCGGAGTGGGCTCAATATTCGATATTCAAGTTTTCAAGACATAAGCCTGTTTAGCGTATGTTAGAAAAGCTCCTCTCTGCCGACCGCTCATTCTTCCTGACCCTGAACAGTCTGCATGCAACATGGCTTGATCAGGTAATGTACTGGGCCAGCAATCCCCTGGTTTGGCTGCCGCTTTTTGTCTTCCTGCTTTATGTTGTAATCAGGACCTTTCGTTTTAAAACCGCCACCGTGCTTGTCTGTTTGGTTTTAATGATCACTGTCTCGGATCAGCTTTCAAACCTTTCAAAAAACAACCTGAAGCGACTGAGGCCTTCACACGAACCCCAAATTGCCGCCAGCATCCATATCGTGAATGAATACAGGGGAGAGGACTTCAGTTTTTATTCTGCTCATGCTTCAAATACCTTCGCACTGGCTGTCTTTCTTATTATCTTGTTCCCAAAGCGGTACACTTCCCTGTACTTCATATTAACAGGCTGGGCAAGCCTGATGAGTTATACCAGGATATACCTGGGGGTGCATTATCCCCTTGACATTATTTGCGGGGCTTTGGCTGGCTGCCTGATTGGATATCTTACAGGCAGGATTACGCTCTATTTCATTGGGTTGCAAGGGCGGGAGATCAATCCAGCTTAAACACAATCCCCATATTCGCATAGGTTGAGCTGTACCCGAATTCCCCGTAAACACCGATATTCCGGTTAAAATAATAAGATGCTCCGAAGAATATTCCGAAATACGGGTATATGGGAGTTGCTGTATGGTAGCCACCCTCAGCATCGTGGCTGTTCATGCATAAGCCGAAGCCCAGCGGTATACCGGCATAAGTATCGAGTCCTTTGACTCCCCAGCCATAATGGTATGCACTCCTGGCGCCGGCAATGAAGTTGAACCAGTTCTCGTGCCAGTTATTCCCGTATTTATACCAGAAGTATGAAAAAGTGACTTCGGCTCCCAGGGTTATAGTGCCTGGCCCAACTTCCCACATGCCTTTTTCAAATGAAAATTTGGCAGCGGGGCCGAAGCCGTTTCCATTGCCAAAGAAAGGAGTTCCAGCGCCAAAGCTTGCATTTATTATCCATGCATCTTCTTTCATGGGGTTTACCGGTCCGTTCTGGGCTTTTACCGGAGTTGAGTCAAAGAACAGGAAGAAACTGATCATAATGATCAATGGTATGATTTTTTTGATAGTCATATAGAGAATGATTTAGCTGTTCGTTTCAGTTTAACAGTTGAAAAACGAAAGCCGAAAAAAAATATTACATGAAAATTTCAATGCCTGAGGGAAGCCAGCTGGTTAAACAGTTCTATCTCCCTGGCGCTGAGGTTTTGGGGTATGTCAATAATAATTTTCAGATAAAGGTCTCCGAACTCATTTTTCTTTCTATAGACGGGCATGCCCAGTCCTTTCATGCGCAGCACTTTCAGGTTCTGGGTTCCCTGTGGAATTTTCATGGTAAAGCTGCCTTTAGGCGCCTGTACAGTGATCTCCCCTCCAAGCACTGCCTCGTATAGACCAACATGCTGATCACAATAGAGGTCATTATCCTTGATTTCAAAGATTGGATCGGGAAGCATACTTACATGCATATAAAGGTCGCCGGCTTCACCTCCTCTTCGCCCCGCTGCGCCTTTCCCCTTTATCCTTAAAACCTGTCCGTTATAAACACCTGTAGGGATGGTAGCACTTATTTTCTCATCACCGATGTTAATCATTCGCTTTGAACCCTGGAAGGATTCTTCAAGGGTTACCTCCAGGGTGGCTTCATAATCCTGGCCTTTGGCAGGTCTGCCACCGGATCGTCCCCTGCCCTGGCTGCCATATCCACCGCCTCCATCCGGACTGTAATCACCGCTGAAAAATGAGTTGAAAAAATCCGAAAAATCAGATCCACCAAAGTCTTCCGGGCTGTAGGTATGGGAATAATTTTTTCCTCCTCCCTGCCTGGCCCACTGGCTGAAATCGGCACCGCCACCTGAGGTCTGTTCATATTGTTTCCAATTTGACCCGAGTTTGTCGTACTTTTTTCTTTTCTCAGGGTTTTTCAGGACTTCATATGCCTCACCCATTTCCTTGAATTTCTCTTCGGCCTGTTTGTTCCCCGGGTTTTTATCAGGATGGTACTTTACTGCCAGTTTGCGGTATGCTTTCTTGATCTCATCCTCTGTTGCATTTTTTGAAATTCCAAGAAGGCTGTAATAATCTTTGAAATCCATAGCTTGATTTTAATCTGTCATGTTTAATTTGATGGGGATCATGACCAGTACAAATCCCTTATGAGCGAGACGGTTCTGTAAGGTGAGCTGGGTCTGGCTGTGCAGCATGCGGGTAAGGGAAGTGGGACTTGCGAAGATCGCATTGCCTATAAAAAATATAACCTTATTATACTGACTGACGACCTTTTTAGAGAGCTCTTTCACATCATCTGCAATATCAGTTCCTATTGAATAATAAGAGTCGGCAAAACAACCGTAAGCCCTCGCCAGGTCTTCATATTTCTTAAGATTGAACTTCACATCTTCCTCCAGGTTCTGAAGTTCAGCCTCGCCCTTGAAACTACCGGCATCGACCATCCCCACCGATATAAAGATAAAGTTTTTATACCTTTCGAAGTCTTCCCTGATCTTTAAAAATGTATGAATCCCAACCCCGTTAAAATCCTGGACGCAGATACAGGCGGTATGGGCTTCAGGATTAAAATCGGGGGCCTCCCTGTTAGAGTGTTCATATCCCAGCATCGCCCCTTCGACCTGCCTGAACATTTTCAGGTCGAGTTTGCCAATCATTTTGGCGGCCTTGTCATAATGACGGCGTACCATCATGACGAAATAAACGAGGCTTGATGTTATTAGTATTGTAAGCCAGCCGCCCTCACCGAATTTAATAAATACCACGGTGAAAAGGATGCTCATAGTTAGAAGAAAACCAAGCCCGTTGATCAGGAGTTTCGGGATCCAGGATTTTTCACTATTTTTTACCTGCCACCAATGCCGCACCATACCTGCCTGGGACAGGGAAAAAGTCACAAATACGTTGATGCTGTATAAAACGATCAGGGTAGTCACATCACCACCGGTTATCAGCAGGATAAACGAAGCGGAAACAGCCATCAGGACCAGTCCGTTTTGGGTCACCAGGCGGTCGGAGAGTATCGAAAACCTTCTTGGGAACCAGTTATCCTGTGCCATGTTGGAAATTACCCTGGGCCCGTCGAGGAACCCGGTCTGGGCACCCACGAACAGCAAGGCGGCTTCCGACAAGAGGGTTATTACTATGAAAGGCTGGCCAATCCATTTATACCATCCTGCCGTCATGGCTTCAAGCAGGTTGGCATTCATTGTCTTGCCGGGAACATGTTTCAGGTGAAACAGCGAATATGCAGCCAGAAGTCCCAAAACCGTTATCCCAAGTGAAAATGCCATCAGTCGCATCGTGACAATCCCTGTTTTAACCCTTGGTTCCTTCAGTATCACCATGGAATTTGATACCGCTTCGATACCGGTATATGTTCCTGCCCCCATGCTGTATGCCCTGGCAAGAATGATGAGGACAGCAAAAGTTCCTATATTACTACTTGCCTGGTGAAACTGCCGGGTAGCATCCGGGACAAGGTTTATAAATTCCCTCGTATGAAATATAATGGGATAAACGATGGTAAATGCATGGGTAAGCAGGAAAATAATAAAAATAGGCATCAGGGAGAAAACAGATTCTTTGATCCCCCTGAGGTTCACGAGTAAAAGGAGGAGGATGAAAAATACCGTGACAGTCAGTTTTAAATGCTGGTACCCCGCAGGGAAATTGCTGAAAATAGCATCTACGCCGCTCGCTACACTGATGGCAATAGTCAGTATATAATCAACGATAAGTGCACAGCCGGAAATCATGCCGAGCTTGGGATTCAGCAGTTTTGTCGCCACTTTATATCCCCCACCGCCTGAAGGGAACAGCTTTATGATCTGGGAGTAGCTGCTGCTGATAATTGAAATAGTGACGACAACGGCAAGGGCAATGAAGATGGTCATGCCATGGTATGGCCCGAGAGCCCTGTAGGATTCTTCAGGACCGTAGCAGGAGGATGATAAACCGTCGGAACCCAGTCCAACCCAGGCCAGGATGGCGACGAGGGTGACTTTTTCAAAAATATTCTCATCCTTCAGATCCCGTGCTTTCCCAACGAAGGCCTTGCGGACCCTTTCGGTGGTACTTAACCTTTCTCTCGGTTTCATGGTAAAAGAAATTGACCGGCAAAAGTACTATGTTTATTCAGACTATGAAACTAATCAGTTAGTGTAAGTTTCACGGGGATCAAAACCATCATAAATCCTTTATGGGCAAGGCGGTTTTGCAGGGTGATCTGGGTCTGATTATGAAGCATACGGGTAAGGGATGATGGACGGGCAAAAATCGCATTGCCAACGAAGAAAATTACCCGGTGATATTTATGAACTACCTTTTTGGATAATTCCTTTACTTCATCGGCCACGTCTGTGCCCAGCGCATAGTAACTGTCGGCAAAACAACCATAGGCCCGGGCAAGATCTTCATACTTTTTAAGAGTGAAAACAACATTGTCTTCGAGGTTCTGCAGTTCCTCTTCACCCTTGAAATTTCCTGTATCGACCATGCCGACGGAAATGAATATAAAGTTTTTATAATTTTCAAAATCCTCACGTATTTTCAGGAAGGTATTTACTCCGACACCGTTGAAATCGGTTACGCAGATACATGCAGTATGCGATTCCTGATCAAATTCAGGGCCGGCCCTGTTGGCTTTTTCCCAGCTTGCCATGGCCCCTTCTATCTGGCGGAACATCTTATGGTCGAGCCGGCTCAACAATTTGGCGGCGCGGTCATAATGACTTCTAACCCTGACCACAAAGAATATCAGGCTTGAGGTAATAAGAACAGTAAGCCATCCGCCTTCAGTGAATTTTACAAAAAGAACGGTGCAAAGTATGCTTAAGGTAAGGATCAGGCCAAGACCATTGATCAGCAGTTTGGGAATCCAGTAACCTTCTTTTTTCTTTACATGCCACCAGTGCCTGACCATACCGGCCTGTGAAAGAGTGAAGGTGACGAACACATTGATACTGTACAATACGACGAGGGTTGTTACCTTACCGCCCGTTACCAGCAGCACGAATGAGGCTGCGATTGCCATGAGGATAAGTCCGTTCTGCGTCACAAGGCGGTCGGAAAGGACTGAGAAACGCCTTGGGAACCAGCTGTCCTGGGCCATGTTAGAGATTACCCGGGGGCCTCCCAAAAATCCCGTTTGAGCTCCAACAAACAGCAGGGCGGCTTCGGAAAGCAGTGTAACGATAACAAAAGTCTGGCCGATCCACCTGTTCCAGCCTGCCGACATAGCTTCAAGCAGGTTGGCGTTCATTGTCTTCCCGGGGATATGTTTCAGGTGAAAGAGAGAGTATGCTGCCATTAAACCGAGTACAGTGATTCCCAGTGAGAATGCCATCAGGCGCATGGTCCGGATCCCGGTTTTAACCCTGGGTTCTTTCAGGATAGCCATTGAATTGGACACAGCTTCAATACCGGTATAAGTACCGGCACCCATGCTGTAGGCCCTTGCCAGGATAAGAAGAACGGCGAAGGTTCCCATCTGGCTGCTGGCCTGGCGGAATTCCCTGCTGGCTTCAGGTACAAGACCTACGAAATCACGGGTATGAAAGATTATAGGATAGATTATGGCAAAGGCATGGGTAAGCAGGAATATTATAAATATCGGCATGAGTGACATCACCGATTCCTTGACTCCCCTAAGATTGAGTAATAACAGGATCAGGATGATACCCAGGGTGGTCCAGAGCTTGTATATCTGGAGCGAAGCTGGCAAGTTGCTGAATATCGCATCCACGCCGCTGGCCACGCTGATTGAGATGGTGAGAATGTAGTCCACGATCAGTGAGCAACCAGATACCATCCCGATGCGGGGTGAAAGTAACTTGGCGGCCACTTGGTAGCCGCCGCCTCCCGAAGGGAATAGTTTGATGATCTGGGAATAACTGCTGCTGATGATCGCAATTGTGAGAACCACGGCAAGTGCAATAAAGATGGTCATGCCGTGGTAATTGCCCAGGGCCCTGTAGGCTTCTTCAGGACCATAACAGGATGATGACAATCCGTCGGAACCAAGACCTATCCAAGCCATCAATGCAACAAGGGTGACTTTCTCAAAGATGTTCTGATCCTTGAGATCCCGTGCATTGCCCACGAAAACTTTTCTGATCCTCTCTGTTGTACTAAGCCGTTCCCTCGGTTTCATCGAAATTGAAATTGACTGGCAAAAGTAACATGTTTGGGCGAAAATAAAATTCTTTATAAAATTTTAATATCCAAACGCCCGGCCTTCCATTTTGTCAATCCTGATCTTCCATACGCTGACCTCCCGGATCGAAGGGGGATTGAACTTGAATGCCTTATCACTGTATTGCGCCATGATGATATGCAGGGCTGCTGTCTTTTCTTCGGTGCCGGTGATGAATTCAGCCTGGCCGTATGCCAGGACCGACCTGTACTTCATGCTCCATGAGCATGCTACCTCTTCATTCTGGTAACGAAGCAGGTGGTCGGTGCTGAAATTAATGCAAACCGAAGGTTTTTTCATAAGGATGCTGATCTTCTTTCCGTGCTGTGCCCCGTGCATATAGATAACACCCTCGCTGAACCCGAAATTCATGGGGATCATATAAGGCAAACCTTCCTCGTCAACCATGGCGATATGGCATACCTGGCATCGCCTGATTATATCAAGCAATTCTGATTCACCGGTAATATCGCGACGGCGCATATCAGATTCGTTTTACCGGAACAGTGCTTTATAAACTTCCTGGACCTTGCTTACAGGGACTATCTCAATGGAATACCTCCCTTTATCCACGGAACGTGAGTTGTATTTTGAGATGAAGATACGTTCAAAACCGAGTTTTTCTGCTTCAGAGACCCTTTGTTCAATCCTGTTGGTAGGGCGTATTTCACCGCTGAGTCCGACCTCGGCAGCAAAACATGTTTTGGTGTCAATGGGTTCGTCCTGGTTGGACGAAAGAATAGCTGCAACAATAGCCAGGTCAATTGCAGGATCATCTACATCGAGGCCTCCGGCTATGTTGAGGAAGACATCCTTATGACCAAGCCTGAACCCGCTTCTTTTTTCGAGAACGGCAAGCAGCATGTTCAGGCGGCGCACATTAAACCCGGTTGTTGACCTCTGGGGAGTGCCATAAACTGCAGTTGACACCAGGGCCTGGGTTTCGATAAGCATCGGCCTCAGGCCTTCAACCATCGCGGCAATGGCGATCCCGCTTACCTTTTCATCATGCTGGCTTAGCAGGATCTCCGAGGGGTTTGAGACCTCCCGCATCCCCGTATCATTCATCTCGTAGATCCCGAGTTCGGAAGTGGAGCCGAAACGGTTCTTGAGTGACCTCAGGATACGGTAACCGTAATTCCTGTCGCCTTCGAACTGAAGAACGGTATCGACCATATGCTCCAGGATCTTTGGGCCGGCCAGGCTTCCGTCTTTGGTAATATGACCGATCAGGAACACGGGGATATGAGTTATCTTGGCGTACTTCTGCATCTCCCCCGCACATTCCTTGATCTGGCTTATGCTTCCTGCGGAGGACTCGATAATGTCGGTTTGCAGGGTTTGAATTGAATCAATGATCACAATTCCGGGCCGGAGCTGTTCAAGATGCTGAAACACAGCCTGGGTATTCGTTTCGGTGAGAATGAAGCAGTTTTCGTTATCCATACCCAGGCGTTCGGCCCGCATCCTGAGCTGTTGCTCGCTTTCTTCACCACTGATATAAAGTATTTTATGACTGGTACATTTCAATGCGACCTGGAGCATGAGGGTGGATTTCCCTATCCCGGGTTCCCCGCCGATCAGGACCAGCGAGCCGGGAACCAGACCACCCCCGAGAACACGGTTTAGCTCAGCATCCTTAGTATCGATGCGTTGTTCGTGTTCACAGCTTACGTCGGAAATTTTCCTCGGGCCGGGCCTTTGCCCGTCGGGCCTGGTTGGACCGGAACGTTTGTTCTCCCTCTGGAGCACCTCTTCAACCAGGGTGTTCCATTCACCGCAGGCAGGGCATTTGCCCATCCACTTGCTTTGCTGTGCACCGCAGCTGGTGCAGAAAAATGCAGTTTTAGTTTTTGGCATGGCAGGATCTTAAAGGTGAACCTTATGCGCCTTTTCAATAATATGAGTGGTAGAATATCCACGGGTAAGTTCAATGGTCACGACTTCTCCTCCCCTGGCCTTTACAATATCGCTCCCGACAATCTCGAGACCTTCGTAATCCTTGCCTTTGACCAGAAAATCAGGCTGTACCAGTTTGATTAGCTCGTATGGAGTGTCTTCTTCAAATATAACCACGGCATCTACGAAAACAAGGGATGCAAGGGTGATCATCCTGGCATGATGGCTGTTGACCGGGCGATGAGGACCTTTGATACGGTGAATGCTTTCATCGGAATTAAGACCGACGATCAGAATATTCCCCAATGACTTGGCTTTGGCCAGGATCTCTATATGACCGAGATGGAGGATATCGAAACAACCGTTGGTGAACACGATTTTCTTGTCTTTAAACCTCCAGATCGCCAGCTGCCGCTGAAGCGATTCCCATGTAAAGATCCTGGATTTTATAACTTTATTCTTTTCCATTTTCGGTGTGGTTAAGCGATAAAAGTAGTAATGATGCTCCACCCAGCACAAGGATCATCAGTGTTTGTGCTGTCCATGAAATCCAGCCTAAGGCTAAACCTGTTGGCTTTGCAATACCATAAAGCAGTAAGGTTTCCTGGATAATGGCAGGGTAGAGGCCGATCCCCCCGGGTGTGATCATAATGCCCACGCTTCCAAGCACCAGGGATGAAAGACCTGCACCGAGGCCAATGACTGATGTTTCAAGGAAGCAGAAGAATATGACATAAAGCATGAAAAAATAAAGTACCCAGATAAGCAGGGAGGAAATGATAAAAAATCCCGGTTTCCTTATCTGGCTTAGCGATTTAAGGCCCTCCCAGAACCCGATCACCAGGGTCCTGACTTTGATCCAGGTTTTAGTTGCCATCAGTTTCTTGCGCAAAGCGAACCAAAGAAGGATCAACACGAAAAGCAATCCGCCTAAAGAAAGAAAGATCACGCGGGAATAATGAAGGGTCCCGAATTTTGCAACAAGGCTGGGGTAGATCTTTTCATCAAGGTAATCCCTGATGGTTCCGAGCTGGGTAAAGAACATCAGAAAAAAGAGGAGAAAAAAAATGAGCATATCAATGGCACGTTCGGTTACTACCGTACCAAGGGCTTTCTCAAAAGGTACCTTCTCATACTTAGAAAGGATGCCGCAACGTGTAACTTCTCCCAGCCTTGGGAAAGCCATATTGGCAAAATAGCCTATCATGACAGCGTAAAAAGTAACCTTGAACCTGGGCTTGAACCCCATGGGTTCAAAGAATAGAACCCAGCGGGCCGCTCTGACCAGATGGCTGCAAATGCCAAGGATTATAGCCAGTACAACCCAATAATAATTGGCCGTTCTGAAAGAATGCATGATCTGGGTCCGTTCAACGGAGGTCAGGTCCTTAAGCGAAAGCCAGATAATAAGTAAACCAAGGCCCAGGAAAAAAGCAAACTTCAATGCGGTAATTATCTTCTTCCTTGAGGAGGAAGCTCCGGGCACTGCCATTATCATAAATTATTTCTTTTTTCCGGGTGCTATCCTGTTCTTCCCGTCAGGGAAAGAAATGGCTGGCTTGAACTTTTTAGCCTCATCAAAGTCCATCGTTGCATAAGAAACGATAATGACTACGTCGCCTTTGAGGAACTTACGCGCCGCAGCACCATTGAGGCAGATAACACCGCTGCCTTTTTTGCCTTTAATGACATAGGTCTCAATACGTTCACCGTTATTGATATTAAGCACCTGGACCTTTTCATTCTCGATCAGGTTTGCCTCCTTCATCAGGTATTCATCAATGGTAACGCTCCCGACATAATTAATGTTTGCATCGGTAACTGTTGCACGATGAATCTTGGATTTCAGTACTTGAATCTGCATCATGTTGCAAAATTACGAAAAAAGTTCAACATTGTCGATCAGCCTCACATCCCCAAGGTAAACGGCAGTAAGTGCTACTGCCTGCGTCTTCTGCCCCCAGTTCTCGATTGGCATCAGTGTTTCCCTTTCGGCAATCTCAAAATATTCAACCCGGAACCTTGAATCTTCCTGTATCTTTTTATTGGCCCATTCCTTAAGTTCCCATACCGGGGTCTTGCTGCCTTTTTCCCTTACCTTGCACAGCACCTCAAATATTCGCCTGGCAACCTGCCGTTCACCTATGGTCAGCCGGAGGTTCCTGGAGCTCATGGCCAGCCCGTCATCCTCCCTTACCGTTTCACAGCCTATGATATTGACAGGCAATCCCAGGATCTCTTTCATACGGGTTATCACCATCAGCTGCTGGTAGTCTTTTTTGCCAAAATAAGCATTGGATGGGCTCAGGATATCAAACAATTTCCTCACCACTATAACAACGCCCTTGAAATGCCCGGGCCTGAATTTCCCTTCCATCACCTTATCGAGCATGCCGAATTCAATATCATTGTTCGGGGTTTTTCCATCAGGGTACATCTCTTCCACCTCCGGGCTGAACAGCATGTCGCAACCGTTGCTCTTTAACATGCGGGCATCCTGGACAATATTACGAGGATATTTTGCCAGGTCATCAGGGTTATTGAACTGGACGGGGTTCACGAATATGCTGCATACCGTGATGTCATTCTCCTGCTTCGACTGCCTGATAAGCCTCAGATGGCCTTCATGCAAAGCGCCCATGGTGGGTACAAAACCGATTCTCAGTCCTTTTTTGAGATGCGGTTTAATCCATAATTTTGCCTCTTTGATCTTGCTTATCTCTTTCATTCGCTGTCGTTACAGGTTGATGATCTTGTTTCGGATGGCAAATTTCACCATTTCGACAGGGGATTTGATCCCCAGTTTTTTCATTATATGATTTTTATGGGTTTCGACCGTACGGACCGAAATATTAAGTTTTATCCCGATTTCCTTGTTGTTAAACCCTTCAGCGAACAGCTTCAGGATCTCCTGCTCTCGTGATGACAGGCTGAACACAGGCTTTTCTTCCTGCTCATTCTGTTCGGCAGCTGTACGGATAAAACTTTTCAGAAGAATCTTGGAAATGGTCTCGCCGAAAAATTCGTCTCCCCTGTAAATGGCATAGATCGCTTTCACCAGTTCATCTCGGGAAGTATTTTTGGGAAGGTATCCCCTGGCACCCGAACGTATGGCACCGGTGACAAAGTCTTCATGCGTATACATGGAAAGGATAAGTACCCTTATCTGGGGATAATCATACCTCAGCCGTTTGGTTATCTCTATCCCCGAAATATCGGGAAGCGATATATCCAGAACGATGATATCGGGCTGCACAATCTTCAGTTTTTCAAACAGGCTTTTACCGTTTGCGGCTTCTCCGATGATGGCAATATCAGGAATGGATGTGAGCAGGGCCTTCAGCCCGTCACGCACCAGGTCATGATCCTCAACAAGAAATATCCTGATCGCCTCCATTTATATGAAGCTTGGAACTTTAATCTGTATAAACGTGCCTTTTCCCGATGCCGAATTAAGGTCAAGAGTACCCCCTAGCAATTTGACCCTTTCCTGCATATTATGAAGCCCATGGCCTCCCTGGCTCCCCGAATCATGAAGCTTGAAGCCTTTCCCGTTATCCTGTATGCTGAGGTAAATGCAATCATTGTCATTCAGAAGCTTGATATAAGCCTGGTCGGCATTAGAATGCTTGATAATATTGTTCAGGGCCTCCTGGACTATCCTGTAAAGATAAGTCTGAATTTTTTTATTCCACTCGACATTTCTCACTTTATGTTCAAATTGAACCTTCACGGTCGAATGCCTGGCTGTATCCTCGCATAGGTTGAACAACGCGATCACAAGCCCGAACTCCTCGAGAACCGGGGGCATCAGGTCGGTAGTGATCCTCCGTATCTCATCCACGATCTGGTCAAACTGCCTTTTGATGCCTTCCAGCTGGGGCTTGATCTCCTTTTCGGGAATATAGCTGAGGCTCTCAAGCTTCATCTTGATAGCCACCATCGACTGCCCTATCCCGTCGTGAAGTTCGCGCGAAAGGCGCTGGCGTTCCAGTTCCTGCCCGTCGATCACTGAAAGAATGTGAGACATCCTTGACTTTTTGCTACTTTTGGTGTTGGCCATCTGATCAGGAAAATTTAAGGGCCACAAAGGTAAAAAATAGAATCTCATGATCTTACGAAAATCTTTCATCCTGCTGGCTGCAATGGTATTAGCCTTCAGGCTGTCCTCGCAGGACAAAACCGTCACGTTTTACCAGGATCCTGCCTCAAATCCTCCCGATCTCGCGGTATCATTGAAGCATGTGAAAGCCGACGTGCACTTCAAACCCACCGAAAACCTGGTCATCGGCAATGTTGATCTTACAATAATTGCAAACCGTTATCATACTGATTCAATCAGCATTTACACTCCCGAATTCGTGATCAATAAGGTGAGTTTAATCACTGTGGATGAGGGAGCGGCGAAGCCCGGTACAGGTAAGCAGGGCAAGGCAATGATCGGATTGATCCCCGTAACCTGGAAGCTGGTTGGACAGAATCTCGAAATCTATCCTGTCAGCGGCTCTCCCTTCCTTTCAACAGGAAAGAAATATATTATCAATATTTCCTATGAAGCCCGTCCACAGGCAGGCCCTATCTATTTCATCGGGTGGAGGCAGGAAGAAGCAGGAAAGAGGAAAACCATCTGGGCCCACAGGCCGCATAACTGGCTTCCCTACCTTGAAGCCAGGGTCACTACCGATATGTATTTCACTTTTGACGGCAAATACAAGATATTTTCAAACGGTGAAAGGGTTGGAGTGGTTTCGAATCCTGATGGGACCAAAACCTGGCATTATGCCATGAAAAAAGATCATCCGTACTTTTCAACCTCTCTGGTGATTGGGGATTATGATTATGCCAGCTCGGTTACAAAACGTGGTGTTCCGCTTGAATACTGGTACTGGTCGGGAATGGCCGACAGGGTTCCTGTTACATACAAATACACCGAGAAGATGTTTGAATTTTTCGAACAGGAGATGGGAATTGATTATCCGTATACTCAATACCGGGAAGCCCCTGTCATAGACTATATGTACGGAGGGATGGAAACAACGACATCCACAGTATTCGGTGATTACATGCTGATTGACCCACATGCATGGTGGCAGCGGAATTACGTGAATGTGAATGCACACGAACTGGCTCACCAGTGGTTCGGCGATGGAATTGCCCATCTCGTAAACAGGGATGTATGGCTTACCGAAAGTTTTGCAACCCATTACGCTAAACTCTTCGAGCGTTCGGTTTATGGAGAGGAATATTATGAGAACATCAGGAATGATGAGATGAATCAGGCATTCGATGCTGCAAAGAAAAACGATTATCCTGTAGGCGGAAGCCAGGGAGGAGTTGCGAGGATATACCAGAAAGGCTCGCTGGTGATGGATATGCTGAGGGATGTGATGGGCGACAGGGAATTCAGGGATGCAGTGAAACTGTATGCGCAAAGGTATATGTTCAATTACGCCCAGACCTCTGATTTTATACGATGCACCTATGATGTCACGGGAGTTTCATACAACTGGTTCTTCGATGAATGGATACTCAGGGGAGGGGAACCCGAATACAAGGTTAGCTATGTCTCGCGTGAGGACTCAACAGGCAAGGCGTTCACCGAGGTCAGTGTGGAGCAGGTACAGGAGGTAAATGAGCTGAAACCCCTGTTCAGGATGCCCGTTAAGATTAGGGTTTATTATAAAAACGGTTCCGCCGACAGCATTACGGCATCGATTGATAAAAAGGAACAGAAAGTCAGAATCTCAAACCCGTTGAAAGCCCGGGTCGATTTTGTGTTGTTTGACCCCGGCAGGAAGATACTTAAAAAACTGGATTTTGGGCGTTCCTATGATGAACTTGCATCCCAGCTGATGAAGGCTCCTCTTATGATCGACCGTTACGATGCTTTACAGGCTCTCAAAAAGAACTCTTTAACCGAGAAAAAGGATATTCTTCTATCGGCCTGGAATAAGGACCATTTCCAACTGATGCGTTCGGCCATTCTCGAGCAATTGGGCAGGGACCGGTCAGCGGAATCTGTGGCTCTGTTCAGGAAGGCACTGCATGATGAGAATGCCAATGTAAGGAAGACCGCACTCATAGTGATTGACACTGTTCCCGAATCTTTAAGGTCAGATGTGGAAAGCTGCCTTGGCGATTCTTCTTATCTTAACATACAATTCTCCCTGGAGAGGCTTTGCAGTTCATTTCCGTCAATGGCAGGTCATTATCTTGAACTTACCAAAAATATGGAAGGCTGGAGAGGGAAAAATATCAGGATGGCCTGGCTTGAGATCTCAATCAGGAACGGGAAGAAAGAGTACCTGAATGAGCTGATACCCTACAGCGGCCCGTCGTATGAATTTGAAACAAGGATGAATGCATTTTCGGCTCTGCAGAAACTGAGCTATGTCGATCCGATCACCACAGCAAATGCGCTGTCGGCAGCAAAACACTGGAATTTTAAACTTGCGGTTTCTGCCAAAGCATACCTTGCATTTTTTAAGATCACACCCAAATGAAAGCACGAATCCTGACAAGGACAATTTTACTGGTTTCCTTTGTAAGCCTTTTTACCGATATAGCTTCGGAAATGCTGTACCCGGTAATGCCTGTATATCTTACTTCGATTGGCTTTTCGGTTATGCTGATCGGAATACTGGAAGGCATGGCTGAAGCGGTTGCAGGCCTTAGCAAAGGTTACTTCGGGCAGAGCTCGGATGTGTTGGGCAGAAGGGTGCCTTTCGTAAGGGCAGGCTATATGCTGAGCGCCTTTTCAAAACCCATGATGGCAGTGTTGACCTGGCCCTGGTGGATCTTCCTGGCCCGTACACTCGACAGGCTGGGCAAGGGTATAAGGACTGGAGCAAGAGATGCCATCCTGAGCGATGAAAGCACACAAGAAAACAAGGGAAAGGTTTTTGGTTTTCACCGCAGCATGGATACTGTCGGGGCTGCGATCGGCCCGGTACTTGCACTTCTGTTTCTCTGGGCTTACCCGGGTGAATATAAGCTCCTTTTTTACATGGCATTTTTCCCGGGCCTGGTAGCTATAGGGCTTACTTTTTTCCTGAAGGAAAAGAAAACCCAGGCTTCACCTGGTAAAATAAGACCTGGTTTGCTGTCCTACCTGAAATACTGGAAACGATCAGCCATTTCGTACCGCTACCTTGTTGCCGGTTTGCTGATATTTACTTTATTCAACAGTTCCGATGCATTTCTTTTACTGGCGATAAAGAGTAAGAATATTTCAGATACCGGCATGATAGGCATGTATATTTTTTACAACCTGGTGTATGCCCTTGCGTCATACCCTTTGGGAGCTCTCGCCGACAGGATCGGACTGAAGACTACCCTGATTGCAGGGCTGATCTTGTTTTCCGGTGTTTATCTTTGTTTCGGATTTGCCACCGCCATACCTGGTTTCCTCCTGCTTTTCTTTTTTTACGGGATCTATGCCGCCAGCACTGAGGGGATATCCAAAGCACTGATCAGCAACCTGGCCGACAGGAAGGATACTGCTACTGCGATTGGGTTTTATACCAGTTTTGCCAGTGTGTTTTCTCTCCTTGCCAGCAGCCTGGCAGGTGTTTTATGGTACACTCTGGGGATGAAACTTATGTTTGTCATTTCCGGTTCCGGGGTCCTGGTGGCAGCAGTGTATCTGCTGCTGGTTTCAGGAAAGATCAGGCAGGAGTAAAAAACAAACAGCCCCCGTTCCCGGAGGCTGTTTGCATCATTAAAAACATATTTGCGTTTATATTCTGCTAGTAAATATTTGCAGCGTTCCTGTAACCAGCAGTATTCATGTACCAGTCGGGATAGGAAGCCCCCGATGACTGGGCCCACTCGGCAAAATGGAGATAGGCTGTAAGGATATCGGCTTTCTCGACAGGGTAATTAAAGTTCACAGGGATCTCGAATGCCCAGGGCAAACCGGTAGAAGAACGGTAATAAAATCCCTGGATGGGATTCGATGCATCATCCCCTGATCCGAAAAAGATAGGATTTGCAAGGGCTGTCGGAGGTTTGTCTTTCAGGTGGACCTCTTTCGACCTATCCTGGTTCACAAAGATGAAGGGATTAAAGGGGAAAGCTCCCACGCTGGCCTGGGGTGTTGACAGATGCATTGTGACCGTTTGGACGGTTGTCTGAACAGTATACCCCCCATGAACGGTATTAACAATTATTCCGCCCAGCAGGGTGTTGACTGCATCGACAGGAATGAGCACCGTATTATTTCCTGTAGAGGAGCCGCTTTCATAACCTTTGGGGTCAATGGTTACAGCTGTTCCGAGTTTCAGGCACCCGGTAACGCTGGCGACATTGGCCGGCGCCACATCGAATGAAATCCCGAACCCGTTATTATAGTATGCACCTGCAGCCATAGGCTGGAACTTGATGATCACATCGACCACCTTATTCTGGGCGTTGGTAACGATCTTGTAATTGAAATTCATTACAAGGTCGTTGCAGTCATAATCCCCGTATGCCGGCCAGAGGTCTTCGAAAGCATAACTTCCGAAGTCGGTCTGGTTGGGGAAGTAGGAATTGAATGCACGGGTTGGATCCAGAGGATAAGCATCGATGTTATCGGGTACGCCGTCCCCGTCGGTATCGGTAGGGGCAGGTGCACCAATGGTGATCACGAGGGTTTTTGCATCCGTCCCTCCGCTATTAGTCGCCGTGAGAGGTACATTGAAAGTTCCCGTCTGGGTTGGTATGCCGCTGATGGTGCTTCCGCTGAATGTAAGTCCTGCCGGAAGGCTGGTGGCTGTGAATGTAATCGGAGTGGTTCCGCTGGCTGTTATCAAATATGAAAACGACTGACCTGTTGTACCGGCAGCAGTGAGTGAACTTGTGATAATCGGAGGTACGACCCCCTGGTTTATAGTGATCACGAGGATTTTACTGTCAGTCCCGAATGTGTTAGTGGCGGTAAGGGCCACGTTGGTTGGTCCGGCAGTTGTAGGTGTGCCGTTGATTGTATGAGTTGCCTGGTCATAGGTAAGCCCGGCCGGCATATTGGAAGCCGTGTAGGTTATCGGGGTGTTCCCGCTTGCAGTGACAGTATAGGTCGGAAACTGCTGGCCGGTTGTCCCTGTGGCAGTAAGGGCGCTGGTTATTGTTGGCGGTGTGCCTACAGTCAAAACAAGTGTTTTAGTATCCGTACCTCCGCTGTTGGTTGCAGTGAGTGTAATATTATATGTTCCTGCCACAGTGGGAGTTCCTGTTATCTGGTGGGTGCCTGCGTTGAACGACAGGCCGGCAGGTAAATTGGTTGCATTATAAGTAATCGGGGCCGTTCCACTGGCTGTAATAGCATAGGTGTAAGGTTGGTTGACTGTAGTGGAACCGGTCAATGCACTTGTGATCACAGGTGGGCTGGCTGGTGTAGTCACGGTCAACACCAGTGTTTTATTATCTGTTCCCACAAAGTTATCAGCGGTAAGCCCGATGCTATAAACGCCTGCCGTGGCTACAGTACCGGTGATTGTGGCGGTCACTGCATTAAAGCTCAGTCCGGTGGGGAGGTTGCTGACACTATATGTGATGGGTGCTGTTCCTGTAGCTGTAATTACGTAAGGCGTAATTGCAGAACCTGCTACCGATGCTGCTGTAAGCTGGCTTGTAATGGTCGGTGGCAGGGGTGTATTGCATGATGGTACAGGAATTGTATACCCCGGATTGTGGAATGTAATGTGCGGCCCGTAGGTGCCGTTACTGGGCGAAATCCCTCCAGCCGCCCATAGGTCGATATAACCTGTAAGCGATGCTCCTCCGGTGGTTTTGCTTCCTGTGGTCGAATGGATCTGAGATCCCTGTGAACCAGGACCGGCAACCTGGCCTTCAATATCAAAAGATGAACAAAGTATTAGGCTTTGAAGGCCCAGAGATACATAACCCTGACCTGTAAAATTTATATCACCGGCAACCTGGATATACCCGTTCACATCATTGACAAGGCCTGGAAGTGAAGCAGTACCGGTTACGATATTGAATGAATTGTTTCCAGGATCATTCACATACAAAGCGCATTTGTTGATTATCCTTCCCGAACTCTGGGTTGCAAGGGACTGAATTATTGTGAAAGGTCCTTCATTGGTAAGAATTCCTTTGACATTCAGGCTGTTCGAAATATTAAAGGTGCCCCAGTTATGCAATGATATCCCGTCCATCAGGTTGATTGTTGCGTTGTTTCCTGAAACCGCAACCTGGGTTGTGCCGTAATTTTCAATATTGGTAGTAATATTCGACAAGGGAATGGTAGCATCCCCGCTGGGTGAAATTCCAAGGGTTCCTGACCCGCTCAAAGCAATTACATTGGCAAATCCGCATATCCTCGCATATCCCCCGGTGTTGATCGTGAGGTTCAACTGCAACCTGCCTGAGCTTGTACCGCCGCTGATGCAAAGTACCTGCCCGGCGTTCACGGTATAAGTACCACTTGTGTTGGCTGTGGTTGTACAGCCTGTGCTGCAGTCATTGCTTTCGGTCCCTTCGACGCTCTTTGCACTTTTTTGGCCGAAAGTATATGAAAAGGTCGTCCCTGAAATGGGTACTGCCTTGTATTCAGTGATGCCGTTGGTGGCTATCTTCCCAACCCACAGTTGGGTAAGACGGGTGGGGACCCTCACCGTCGTTTTATACTGAAGTGTGTTATCGGTGGCCCCTGTCGCAATCAGCTGCCCTCCCTTTGAAGGGTCATCCTGGAAAACCTGGATCACAAACATAGTCTGGGAACCCGGGTTGGCAACCCCTACAGTTACATTCAGGTTGATAAAACTCTCGAAACGGAAGTTTGAAGCAACCTTAAGCTGGGTGAATTTCGTCGGCTCTGTTGTATTGTTATCGGTATGTTTTTTACATCCTGATGAAGTCAGGAGAATACCGGATACAATGCATAGAAGTCCAAGCCGGAAAATAAGGGATGATGTAAAAGTTTTCATAAAATACTTTTTACCCTTGTTAAAATAGAATTATCCAATTACAAAGTAATGAAATATATATGGTGATGTCAATAATAAATTGGTATCCGTTTCAAGTTGGATGGTTAGTGTTGTTATAAATTTCGTAAACGTCGCGTCGGCAAATACGGTCATATCAAAAACATTTTTCAGCAAAAAACTTCGTTCAATGTTCTGAAGTTGTTTAAATTCGTTTGTCCATAAAGTTGTTAGCTATGAAATATTATGTATTTATTATGGTTGCCCTGGTCTTTGCAATGAATTTTTCCCTGGCCCAGACCTATATTCCGATCACCAACAATATGCAGATCGCCAGCAATTCAAACATCAAATTTATCCCTAACAATTACCTGTTCACCGATCCCGATTCCAACGGGGTCATCCAGATCACCGGCCAGCATGATATTATTCTTGACGGTGACAGCTGCACTGTGAATGGTTCCATATTCAAAGGATATATGATCAAAATTGCCAACTCTCATAATATCACGATCAAAAACTTCGATTCGGTGTTCAGTTATAAATATGCGGTCTATATTACCAATTCAGATCATATTGCTATTTACGGGAACCACTTTTGTCATAACAGGGTTGATTCGGCTGGCTGGATCAATGTATGGGCCGACTATGCCAATGCCCTGGGAGGAGGTGTGATGATGTACAACAGCCGTGCTGCCCATATCCATGACAACCTGATGACCAAGCAGAACGACGGCGTTGCTCTTTACCATTGCGATTCGATTAAGATCCACGATAATGATTTCTCCTGGAATACATCTTATGGCATCAGGATGTTCTGGAGCGATACCTGTAATATTTATAATAACAACTGTTCCCATGTGAACCGGCCCAAGACCGACCCCAGTGATTGCGGGGCCCTGCTAATGATTGTTGCGAATAACAATACAGTGATTAATAATGACCTGAGCTGGTCCGGAGATGGAGTTTTCCTGGGCCAGTACCAGCATTCCACCACCCCTAACAACAATTATTTTGCCTGGAATGAATGCTCCTATTCACCACATAACGCCATCGAGGCGACTTTTGCCTCGGGGAATGTTTACAAGCACAACAAATGCAATTACAGTGATTACGGAATGTGGCTTGGATACTCCTTTCAAACAGTTGTTGACAGTAATGAGATCAATGGGAATTATGAAGACGGAATCGCCATCGACCGCGGATTCAGCAACCATATCACAAATAACCAGATCGGCGACAACCCGGTAGGAATTGCACTTTGGGAAGGCAGCCCCATAGCCGGGTATACAAACCAGTACTCACACGATTATGTTATCGATTCCAACACATTTTTGGGAAACACGCTGGCGGTTTCACTCTCCAAGACCGAACACACCACCATGCACGGGAATGAGTTTTTATACAGCCAGGCAGCATCTGTATATTTTGACGGTCAATCCAATATGGACACCATTACGGGAAATACGTTTACAGCACCAACTGCCTACCACTTTCAGAATACTTCATCGTATGATATTTATGCCCCCAGCAACAGTTTTGATCCTTCCGACAGCCTCATGATACTTGCAAAAGTGTATGACAAACACAACAACCCAGCCCTTGGGCAGGTCCAGTGGTCGCCCTATACCTCAGGTAACACGCCCATTATACAGAACCAGCCTCCCTGTGATATGGCGGAACCTTCATCCCTTTGGTTTGTTTATCCTCAAACAGGTTACCCTGCAAAGAACAGGTTTGGCGACTCGCTTTATTTTGACAGCGTGGTAAAACAGGTTGGATATGCATCTGTAAAAATGGTCACCAGCAGGGGATACGACATGTCGCTGAACTACAGGGCGGCGGGAGATTCCGTATCAAGCTGGACCCTGGGCAATACCGACACCCTGTATTTCTGGGTCAGGACGATCAAAAATCCGGCAGGAGGATTCCAGTATTTTTCGGTCAGGATTGGAAACGCCAGGGCGGGGTATTATAAATACACTGCATCTCCAACCATGCTGAATCAGGCAAATCTAAACTGGAAGCTGCTGAAGTGCCCTGTCGCAGGAGGAAACGGTTTTACAAGGTCTGTTGTCGGCAATATGACCGGCGATTCGGTGAATTATGTTGAGATACATGCCGATACCTGGGATTATGGGTTTACTATCTGGGTCGACGGACTGCAGTTCACACCTTGCAGCCCCATAACGGGGGTGCAAGGGGATCATCCATCGGCAGTGAACAATTTGTATAATTATCCGAACCCATACGACGGTTCCACAACTATCGGATATGAGGTGGAAAAACCCGGTCCTGTGAAACTGGAGGTATTCAGCACCGATGGGAGGTTGCTGGAAACCCCGGTAAACGGTTATCAGAATTCAGGGACCCATGAAATATCCTTCAGATCCTGTATTACGCAACCTGTATCCTGCATCCTGATAGTCAGGCTGACAAGCCCGGATTTCACCAAAGTCATCCGCATTATCCAAGTCAAATAAGTTGTACCTTTGCGGGCTCAATTTTCAGCTTGCTTCATTTTGAATAAAGATATAACAGTACTTGTAGGCCTGAGCGGGGGAGTGGATTCCTCAGTTGCAGCCTATATTTTACAACAGGAAGGTTACAAGGTGGTAGGTGTCACCATGGCGATATGGGATGGGAGAAAACTTCCTTTTACCTCAAATGGCAAACATGCCTGCTACGGCCCGGATGAAGAAGAGGAGATCAGGGAAGCCAGGGAGATAGCCGAAATCCTGAAAATACCTTTTGAAGTGTTCGACTGCTCGGTGGAATATAAAAAGGCAGTCCTGGATTATTTCAGGAATGAGTATTATGAAGGGAGGACGCCAAATCCCTGCATACAGTGCAACCAGCATATTAAATTCGGGCTGTTGCCGGCCATGGCTGAGAAGAAAGGTTTTTCATACGACTTTTTTGCAACGGGTCATTACGCCAGGGTTGAAAAAGACCCGCTCACCGGCAGGTACCTTCTGAAAAAAGGAGTTGACCAGAAGAAGGACCAGACTTATTTCATTTACCGTCTTACCCAGGATCAGCTTGCAAAAGCGATGCTTCCGATAGGCATTTATAACAAGACGAGAATTAAGGAGATCGCAAGAGAGGCCGGGCTCCCGGTGTACGATAAAGAGGAAAGTCAGGATTTCTACAGCGGCAATTACAAAGACCTGCTTGAACATGAAACAACGCCCGGAAATATCGTCCATACCAGCGGCAGGATACTGGGAACCCACCAGGGGATATGGAATTATACTATAGGGCAGAGGAAAGGAATGGGTATTGCCTGGTCGGAACCACTTTATGTGATCAGGATAGATAAAGACAGTAATACCGTTGTGGTAGGTGAAAAGGATGAGACTTTCGGTACAAGCTTTCTTGTCAATGACCTGAACTGGATCGGAATAGAAAACCTGGCAGAAGCGATGGATGTGAGCATCAAGATCCGTTCGGCCCAAAAAGAAAAGGACGGCAGGATAGAACCTCTTGAAAACGGGTTTGTGAAGGCAACATTTTTCCATCCCAACGATTCAATAACCCCCGGCCAGAGCGCAGTTTTCTATAATGGAGATGTGGTTCTTGGAGGAGGCATCATTAAGAATGTATTAAAAAAGAATAACGAATTTTGAATTACGAATGAATTAAGAACAATAACGAATTATGGCAAAGCGAATTCTGGTTTATTTGGTGGTTGTACTTTACGGGCTGAACTTGTATGCCCAAAAGGCTGATGTTTCGGCAAAGGATCTTAAGGAATATGTGTATTTCCTCGCATCCGATTCTCTGAAAGGCCGGAAGCCCGGCACAGCCGAGATGAACGTGGCGGCAAACTACATCCTGGCCCATTTTAAGGCTGCAGGTTTAAAACCTATGGCCGATAACGGTTTTCAGAACTTCGACATTGTGATTGACGTCACCCTCGGTCCTGAGAACAAGCTGTCGCTCGATGGCTATCAGGCAACCTTTAAAAAGGAATTCGTCCCCCTCGCTTTTTCATCAGGAGGGGAGGTCAATGCTGCTGTTGTTTTTGCCGGATATGGTTTCGACCTCGATCTCGACAGCCTGAAATGGAGCGACTATTCCGGCATTGACGTAAAGGGGAAGTGGGTTATGATCTTCAGGGCCGATCCTGAGCTTGATAAAACCGACAGCAGGTTCATCCCATTCAGTGATGCAAGGTCCAAAGTGCTTGCCGCCAAGGACAAGGGCGCAGCCGGGGTGTTGCTGGTTACTCCCAGGGGGCTTGACAAGGACGATAAACTGATGGCAGTTGTGGTCGAAAATAACGAAGTCACAAGCGGGATCCCGGTCATGAACATAAAACATGAGATTGCCGACAGGATACTTGCAGCAAAAGGGATTTCGGCCGACAGTCTTGAGAATCTAATTATCGCCAGGAAAAAGCCGAACAGTTTTGAGACAGGCGTCAAAGTAAGCTGTAAAGTTGACATCAGTCAGAAGCATGCAAAGACAGCAAACGTGATAGGTCTTCTGGAAGGAAGCGACAAGGTCTTAAAAGATGAGTACCTGGTCATTGGAGGTCATTACGATCACCTTGGTTTTGGAGGACCGAATTCAGGTTCGAGGGTTCCCGATACCGTTGCCATTCATAACGGGGCCGATGATAATGCATCGGGTTCGGCGATGGTCATGGAACTCGCAAAGGCTTTGGCACCGCATAAAGCGAAACTGAAACGCAGCATTATATTTATCTGCTTTTCAGGTGAGGAAATGGGCCTTCTCGGTTCCAAGTATTTTGTCAATAATCCTGTTGTGGATATAAAGAAAATCAAGGCCATGTTCAATTTCGACATGGTAGGCCGTTTTGATAAGGAAAAGAATTCAATTTCGATCAGCGGCACAGGGACATCCGCCGAAAGCGACAGTATTTTAAAGGTATTTGAAAAAGGACTTCCGTTTGCCGTTACCCATTCCCCCGACGGTTACGGCCCTTCTGACCATGCTTCATTTTATTCTTCCAACATTCCCGTATTTTTCTTCACAACCGGGGTCCATATGGATTACCACACTCCGGCCGATGATGCCGACAAGTGTGATTATAAAGCCGAGAAACAGATCGGAGATTTCAGCGCTGCTCTGATCACCGATATTGACAACCTTGGCAAGGACCTTACTTTCAAGGAATCAGGAAAAAAGGAATCACCCGCACGAAGCGGCCGGCGTTACAAAGTGACCCTTGGGATCATGCCGGATTTTGCGGGTTCCGAGAAAAAAGGCCTCAGGGTTGACGGAGTGACCAAAGACGGTCCTGCGAATAAAGGCGGGATGCTCAAAGGCGACATAATCATTTCGGTGCACGGGATGAAAGTCGAAAACATATACGACTATATGGCCAGGCTGAACAAACTCAAGTCGGGCATGACAGTGAATGTGGAGGTGCTGAGGAACGGGAAAGTTGAAATTTTAATCATTCAGTTATAAACGGTAATTCAGCAAGCATATTTGCAACGCGGCTGCGGTTGCTGCGTCGCTCATGCATGCTTATTCTGAAGGCTCATCGGGTTGTAAATCGCTTCTTGCACCTGATGCCACTTTTGCAAAATGCTCGCTGAATACATTCACCCAAAGCAAACCTATGGATTTTCAGCAGATCTTCAACCAAACCTTCATCCTTAAGTTCATCAAATTCTGCATGGTCGGATTTACCGGGGTTTTCGTTGATTTCGGGATAACTTTTGTATGCAAGGAATATCTGAAGATCCAGAAGTATTTATCAAATGCCCTGGGATTCAGCATTGCAGCCACAAGCAATTATTTCCTCAACCGGGTGTGGACTTTTCAGAGCCACAACCCCCATGTAGGAATGGAGTTTACCAGGTTTTTTATGATAGCATTGATAGGCCTGGGAATAAACCTGGTGATATTATGGACCATGACCGGTAAGTTCAAGGTCAATTTTTACGTTTCCAAATTGGCAGCCACTCTGCTGGTGACGACCTGGAATTTCCTGATCAATGCGTATTTTACTTTCGCCTGAGAATTAATCATCGTCATCATCTGCGGCGGCTTCCTGCTTTTCCTTGGATTTAGCTTTGGCCTTTATTACTGATTTATCGTCAGCGGATGGCTTTGCAGGTGACATGAACATGGGCTCAGTGGCATACGTTTTTGTCATATCCGATGGGATAACAATGATAAAGTCGGCCTTCCCCTGGTTCGACGGTTCAAGATCATCCAGGTCTTTTTGTTCGACACAGCTTATGGTCAGGATCTTCTGGACCCAGCTCCCGCGTCGGATATACTGGTTAAGCATCCACACCACTCCCTCATGGTTATCGCTGTGATATGCACCGTTGAAATGCAGGAATAAGATACTGTCATGGTAAATGCTCTTCTGTATGAACCAGGCCATGGTTGCGTCTTTCATTGCCTGGGATTTGGCAAGGTTTGCTCCCATATGAGGCATGCCCTTAACAGCAGCGCCTATGTTCTTATAACACGCCAGGGTTGAATCATAAGGAATGGGGCGAGGAGCCATCAGGCCGCGTTCATTCGCCATCAGAGTGTCAAGAAATTCAAAATCATTGAGGTTGACCATAGCGGCAAAGCGGCGGGGGATACTTGTTGCAACAAACTTCAGGCTGTTTTCCCTTGCAAATTCCAGGATGGGGGAGTAGTCGGTTTTGTAATTAGGCCATAATTTTGCTTCAGCATCGAAATCCTTTTTACGGATGATCTGCCTTGTAACATATTCATTCAGTAGTAACTGGTTGTCAGTTTCAAACATTTCGGCTCCGAGGACCAGCTGCTTACCGTTATAGTTAAGAAGGTCTTTTGCAAGCTGAAGTTCCATCCAGTGACAGATGGGATTGTCATGCAATTCACCAAAGAATACCACATCAACAGCGCCGGATTCTTTTAACATGGCATTGTAATTCGTGGATTTACCTTTCGATGTGAATATCCTGTAAGCTGGCTTGTTGGATGCTGCTCCGCTAAGGAGGG
>CAIJYT010000209.1 GCA_903824935.1 uncultured Bacteroidales bacterium
TATGATCATTACGCCATCGGAATACAAAGGGAAAGAATCATTGTACCTTAACCGCTGGCTGTGGTCAAGATATAAGGCATCAATGGTTTTGGGAGATGAAGGAAAAAACATCACCGACAGCATCACGAAAGGAATTGTAAACCATGATTCCATTATTTCGAATATTTTCAGGTTTGTAAGGGACAGGATCAAGTATGTGACTGTTGACACAGGGTTTTCAGGAATCATTCCAACTCCTGCTTTCACGGTGATCAGGGCAAGGCAGGGCGACTGCAAGGCCATGTCGAACCTGCTTGCATGCATGATCAGTTATAAGGGACTGAATGCCAGGGTGGGGCTCATAGGGGTTGATGATGCAGAAGCGGATTTTAATTTTCCTTCAATGGCCTGCGGGAACCACATGATCTGTGTGACCGAAGACATGGGTAAAACGAGGTTTCTCGATGCCACATCAAAAAATTCAGATGGCATAATACCCGACGGCAGGCTTGAAAACCGTACGATCTTCCTGCTGAGTCCCGACCTGCCTCAATATGTAAAGATTCCAGTAACTGATCCTTACCTGAACAGGGAAAGTTTATCAATCGTAATTGCGAATAAGGGAGGGGATATTTCGGGCCTGATCAGCGGAACGCTTCATGGAAGTTCAATGACGGAGATGCAGTCGACCCTGTCGGGTTTTTCAAGCGTTGCCAGGACAACTGTTCTGAAACGCTGGCTGCAGGATGAAATGAAAACATGCAGCTTTTCAGATGTGGAATTACAAGCATCAGGTGACAGCTGCAATTACCATGGAAAATTCAGCCTGGGCGGATCTACGATCTTCAGGAACGGGAATACGACCTACCTTTCACTTGATTTTCTCCCCCGTCCTATCTCCATACTTAACGAGGCAGAGGTAACAGGGGACCTCCTATTCCCAAACTCCATCTGCAAAAAAGTGAGTTTAGAGGTCGACATGGGTTTCCCCCTGACATCCTGTTCTCTCGAAAATATTGATATCAATGCAGGTGGATTTTCTTTTTCCCTGAAATCTTTCATTCTGGGGAAAAAGTTAAACATCACTTACACCTGTCTATTCAATGGGGTGGATTATCCTTATGAAAACAGGGATGCAATCATCTCCTTCGGGAAAACACTTCAGAAAACATTCAACAATGTCATTTCAATTCATTAGATCAGCGGCCCTTTTCATTCTTGCCTTCTCCATGGCCCCAGGTTTTGCTTCAGTTCCAGACACAACGACTTATTATTTCATACATTACCCTGTCCCTGATTCACTGCTGACCTATGATGCGGTTGTGATGATGGATAAAAGCACCCAGGTCTTCAGCGTTGAACACTTCAAGTCCTTACAGGAATTCCTAACCGATACCTATATTGTGAAACGGCTCGTAAAGATCAATACGAACAAGGGATTAAATGAATATGCATCCTTTTCCATCCCTAAAAACAATTTTACCACCATTGAGAGGCTCAAAGCCACCGTGATCAAGCCCAACGGCAGTGCTGCAGAGCAAACTCCACAACAGGAAGAAGTTGTGGAAGGCCGGGAAGGCAGGGACTATCACTACGGGTACGTTAAGGTGCAGGTACCAGGGGTTGAAAAAGGCGATATGATCCTCCTGGATTACAGGATCAAACAGCCGATCTCAGGTGGAGACATGGTCCCGTTCTTTTTCAGGGAGGAAATACCTATTCTCAATGCCGAATACAGGTTTCGTTTTGCAGGTGATGTAACGTTCTGGCTTAAAACCTACAATGGGCTCCCAAAACCCATTGCCGAGGCAGAAGGCAAGGACTCCATCTTCAATTTCTCCTTTAACTACCTGGAGCCCCTGATCGGAACCGGGTGGTATCAACCGTATTACGACATGCCCTATCTCAGGTACGTGATCAGGAGTATTTATATCTCGGGGACCTGGGGAAAGCAATTCCGGCAGATAGGGCCAGGCTCATGGAGCGGATTATTTGAATCCATGTCCACCCAACTGAAGCACAATAATCCGAATATTACCATGACCAGTTACTTCAACCAGATCCTGCAAAGGGAAATAAGCGGCATGACGGACAAGCCCAGGCTGGAACAATTCAGGAAGTTCAACCGGTACATCCTTGACAGTATGGAGATCAGGAGGCCCAAATCAAATGTCGAACAAAGCACGGGCTGGTGGCTTTTTAAAAAAGAAATAAGCCGGAGCAACCTGTTCATTCTTTATCGTGAACTCTTTGATTATTTCGGGTTTGAGTCGTACATTTTACTTTGCAGGGAAAAGTCGCAGGGCCCCATAGACCAGGATCTTGTCTGCAACGACGTGGAAACCGACTGGCTGCTTGCATTCAGGGACGAAGGAGGACAACTTCACTACATCCTTCCAAAGGACGATAAAATAATACTTGAAATTGACGAGTTACCTTCCTATCTGCGGGGGACTATGGCTTTCCTAATCCCTTTTAAAAATCCATCGGCCTATTCGCTCATCCCGATCCCGGTTTTAAGCGCCGAGATCAATGCAACGCACCGTGATCTTGCATTCAGGATCTTTCCCGGGGGTGACAGCCTGCAGCTGAATGCAAGGGTGAGTTACACAGGTTCCAGGTCTACCTCTGAAACAATGATGGATCAGTCCTATGGAGTTGATTCGGTCAAATCGGGGTTCAAAAGGACCATGGCCCTGATGTTCCCGAATTACCATTTCGATTCCATGACTTTTCTGAAACATTCCCCCCTCTTTCCCTTCGAAAAGATCATCACCTATGGAGGGCGGGAAACAGGAGTGATACAGAAATTGTCGGACAGCCTTTACAGCCTTGATATTCTAAGGTGGATCAGGCATGAACCCCCTCCAAGCCTCCTGCCATCCCAGAATATAACAGTCCGGGTAGGGTATCCCTATACCGAAACAAACATTTTTACCGTTACTTTTGGTGAGGAAGTTACTGTGGTGAATGCATCACAGGTGGAACTGAACGTAGTCAATGACATTGGGTCGTACCGGATGTCAGTGTCATCAAATGGGTCCAAATCATTCATAATCAAATCTGAATACACTCTGGAACAGAATATTATTCCACCATCGAAATATTCCATGCTGCAGGAACTAAACCATGGCCTGGAAAAACTCAGCAATTCAAAACTCTTTATCAGCATGCATCCTAAGAAATGATACATTAAATTTTAAACTTATGGAATACAGGGAATTCGGGAATACCGGCATCAGAGTTTCGGCCCTCGGTTTTGGGGCCGGTCACATCGGAGATGAAAATAAAGACGGGAAGTTGGTTGAAACCCTGCTCAATACTGTCCTGGATCTTGGCATAACCCTCATTGACACTGCCCGGGCTTACGGCGCCTCAGAAAAAAACATCGGGCTTTATCTTTCCCATCGCAGAAGCGAATATGTACTTTCCACCAAAGTCGGATACAACGACCCATGGCATCCCGACTGGTCCTATGAGACCGTCATCGCCAATATTGACGATGCCCTCAAACTCATGAAGACTGATTATCTTGATATTGTCCACCTGCATTCCTGCGGCCAGGATGTACTTGAGCGGGGCGATGTGATTACCGCCCTGGAAAAAGCGAGGGAACAGGGCAAGGTAAGGATTATAGCATATTCCGGGGAAAACGAGGCTCTTGCCTTTGCCATAAACAGTAAAAAGTTTGCAAGCCTTCAGACCTCTGTGAATTTTTGCGACCAGAGAGGGATCGCAGATTACCTCCCACTTGCAGCAGCTCAGGGGATGGGAGTTATCGCCAAACGCCCGATAGCCAACGCACCCTGGAGGCATGAAAGTCCGCCGGTGGGACATCACAGCGAGGCATACTGGCATAGGTGGAAAAAGATGAACCCCGATCCGCATGGCCTTCCATGGGATGAACTGGCCATCCGCTTTACTGTATTTTCAGAGGGAGTCAGCACTGCCATACCCGGCACCTCATCCGCAGTCAACCTCAAAAAAGGGATTGAAGCAGTTGAAAAAGGACCGCTTTCTCCGGAATTATATGAATATCTCAGGGGGGAATTCAAAAAATATGATGAGGGCTGGACCGGCCTGATCTGATTCTTGATAATTTATTTATATTGATTCTTGATAAGTAAGGAATTTTGTTATTATATTTGCATTTAATTAGTCTAATTAACATTTAAATGCATCTTATGAAAACCAAGATATACTTTCTCTCCGCCATGATATTCCTGACGGGGATATGTTTTACCATAACTTCACATGCCACTACGCATACGGTCCAGGTCGGGAATTACTATTTTAACCCTGCCAGCCTGAATGTAACTGTGGGGGATACGGTAAAATGGGTATGGGTCAACGGATCACATACCACTACATCAGGATCCATTCCTGCAGGCGCTGCAAGCTGGGACCATCCTATCAATTCATCAAACCAGACTTACGCATATCCGGTCACTGTTGCCGGATCCTATAATTATGTATGCACACCGCATGCTGGCATGGGAATGGTTGGTTCATTCACTGCTGCAAATCCGGGTAACACTCTGGCAGTAACACCATCAAACCAGAATGTTACCGCGGCCTCAGGATCCACGACTTTTTCAGTTACTTCAAACACTGCATGGATGGCCAGCTGCAATATGTCGTGGTGCACCTGCACACCATCAGGGACAGGAAACGGAAGTCTCAGCAGCGACTATTCCGAAAACACTTCTACGACTGCAAGGGTTGCAACAATCACCATAACTGCAACAGGAGTTCCTGATGTTATGGTAACCGTGACCCAGGCTGGCGCCGCTCCCACACTTATTGTCACACCTGCATCCCAGAATGTTTCCCAGGCTGCGGGATCAACCAATTTCACTGTTTCATCCAACTCAGGGTGGACAGCTTCCAGCGACCAGACATGGTGCACTGTCACAGCTTCAGGAAGCGGGAACGGATCGATTACCGCCACTTACCAGGCAAATACAAGCAACACTCCCCGTTCAGCAATGATCACAGTTTCAGTAAGCGGTCTGCCCGACAAGATGGTCACGGTGAACCAGGACGCTGCATTAGGCATCAATGATCCGGCTTCAGGAACTTTTAGCATCTACCCGAACCCGGTGACTTCCAAAGTGAACATTACTGATAATTCACTGAATTCATCTCCCAACGAAGTAAACATTTACAATATCAATGGTATAAAAGTGTATGGGCCGGTTGTCCTTTCATTCAGCCCGGCGTCCATTGACGTAAGCAGCCTGGCTGATGGGGTTTATTTTATCAGGATAGGAAAAGACAAGACGGAAAAAACAGAGAGGATGGTCAAAACTCATTGAGTTTTTTCAGCCTTCAAGATATTTAATCCATTGAGCTGAGTGTTCTTTATCGGCCTGGTAGCAGGCCATTTTTCCCGAGTACATTACCGCTATGCAATAATTCGCATGTTTAAAGCCGGAGACCGAAAGTTCTCAGGCTTTTATTTTATTAATGAAAGCCGGGTCATTTATGAGCGCACGTGCTATCTGCACAA